>WQVS01000145.1 GCA_009785705.1 Coriobacteriia bacterium | reverse complement strand
TTAAGGATTTGTGTTGATTTATAAAAATGAAAGCGCAGCGTAGTAGCCTTACGTGAGCATTTAATTTTTGTAAATCACTGCAAAGATTGGGCGTCAGGTGTGCCCAACTGAAGGATAGGAAAATCTAATGAGGAAATCAATTTACTACTTTACAATGTCACTAGACGGCTACATTGCTGATTCACAGGGTGGTATTGATTGGATGACTGGTGCGCCCAATATTGATTATGGGTTCCAGGAATTCTACGATGAAGTAGGAACTGTTTTATTGGGCAGTAAAACCTATGAGCACATGCTAAAAATGGGAGATTTCTTCCCCTATCCCGACCGCGATGTCATAGTGTGCACCTCTAATGACAAGTTAAAGCTAGCGGCAGAGAGCGTCCAGCTAAATCACGAAGACCCTAGTAAAATTCTTGCACGTCTACAATTGGGTTCAGAAGACGAAGGTCATATCTGGATTGGGGGAGGCGGCAAGCTAGCAGGAAGCCTCTTTGAAACAGGACTCATCGACGAACTGCGCGTATTCGTCCAGCCCGTCATCCTGGGCGATGGAACTAAAGCACTCACCAGCAACAAGGGTCTCGCAAGAGCCCTAGAGCTACAATCAAGCAAAGAATGGCCTATGGGAATAGTGGAACTACGCTACAAGGTTCCAAAGCGCTGGAGAAGCGACGTATAAACCAAGCAATTTAGATGGTAAGTACCCTACTTTGCTTGCATCAGAGTAAATGCATTTGTTAGGACTATCGTAGGTTTTCTGAAATGATATCTTGTAGCTGTTGATGTAGGCGAGGAACATCGGTTGTCGCGGTTACCCAGATATCCTCCATCTTGAGGGTTTGATATTTGTGGGCAGTTACATCGCGAAGCCCTGCGATAAGCTTCCAGGGGATTTGCGAATGTTGTTGCCGAAATTCATCAGTAAGATTCTTGATTAATTATCCAATATTTATCAAGGTCATACATACTGCGCGCTTTGTTTTTTCATCAAGAAGAAAATCCTCAAGTACCTCTGTTCCAATTAGGCTACTCACCTGATCTGACTCGTCAATCAATTTTTTGACGATCTGGATATCACGCTGCGACATCATAGATTGGTATCACCTTGCCTATCTCAATAATGGCATCTTTTGGTATGGGAGCATGAACGATATCAACAGGTATTCCCAGCTCATCTTCAAGTTGTTGCTTGAAGTCAATTAAGGTGAGAAGCGATATCCCTCGCTCGCCAAATTCAACTAAGAGATCAAGGTCGCTTGCATTTGTTGCAGATCCATCTGCGTAAGAGCCAAAGTATGACACAGAAGTAGCACCAACTCGAGGAGCGATTGAAGTTACTGCTTGAACAATGCATTCATGCGTCAACATGCCATCACTCCTTTCAAGGGCCATCACCTTTTCAGCTTGGAGACAATTATAGCAAAATGATTTTTTGCCATATTGTTTGCATCTGCAGACCAACTACAGGGGGCGGCAACTACAGGCAAGCATGGATATACCATTCAACCGTGGACCTTTTGTGCATTTTAAGGAGTCGTGCTTTTTGAAATCCCTCAATGTTACTATTAGTCTTAGTTTGCCAAAAGCGAAGGATGTGCTCGAATGGTAAAAAGTAATCCCATACTTAAGGACACGCTTTGAATAGGGCAGGGAACTATAATTCGAATTCTTACATTCGAGGTTTACTTCGCATTTCTAGTGTTGAGAATCCTCGAAGACCTAATGGCATCATTCCTGGCTGGAATAAGCCTGTTCCGAGAAGTTTCTTTAGATAAAGTGAACCCTTAATGCTAGCTATTAAGAAAAAAACGGGAGGGAGCATCAGATACTTGGTGGCTGCTGTAGTAGTTGCCCTTGTAAGTGTGATTGCTATTTTGACGCTAAATCCCTTGCGGGCATCTGAGGATGTGATCAGAGAACGTATTTTGAAAGCTACGCCGACTGGAACCAGTATGGAAGAGGTCATTGATATCATTGATTCTCAGGAAGCTTGGGAATTGCTCTGGATTGATAGTGATAAAGGTTTTTCTGCTCAGTGGACACATTTGAATTATACAGTGCATAGAGATGGAAGATACATTGTTGGCGAAAAATCAATAAAGGTTTTCTTGGGAGAATACTTTAGCCTTCGTACTTTCTGTACCCCTGTCTCTGTTTTTTGGGGATTTGATGAGAAAGGAATTCTTGTTGATGTGCAGGCTATTAAAGAAGCAGACATTGCGTTGTGGTAAACGGTACAAAAACGCTAAAGGTATTGCTTTTCACGTGCACAATCGAAAGAGCAATCAATTGGATTGCGACACAATGTGAATGCTGATGTTACTGAGAACCAACTTGAGGAGAGAGCAAGGACTTCGCTTGAGAGGAGCTTACTCATTAAGATAAGGTATAAAGTCAAAGTGGTTTTGGGAGCTATGGCACTTGTCGCAATTGTGATAGCTGGCACCCTTTTCTTCTTTTGCCTCACTGAAGACCAAAGCGCTGCTGGCGAGAGAATCGCGTGGGGGGATTACGAAATCGATTTACAGGATGCTATTTTTTCATTAGC
>WQVS01000144.1 GCA_009785705.1 Coriobacteriia bacterium | reverse complement strand
TGAGTCCTGATGCCAGGATTTCAATTTAGCTAAATAACACTTAGCAAAGCATAGTTCGTGCAGTGCCTATGCTTTGTTACAATTTTCTGCATTTGAATACGTTCCAAGGATTAACAAGCGAGGAAGTTCAGTCTAGACAGGATGCGGGTCTAGACAATTCTTACGTTGCAAATCCTAGCAAATCCAACTGGGATATTGTTCGCAGTAACACTTTTACCCTATTTAACGTCACCAGTTTTATCATTGCAATAGCAGTTCTTGCAGTGGGCTCTTTTATTAATTCTCTCTTTATTCTACTAATCATCTTCAATATTGCCCTGGGTATCAGCGTCGAGATACGCTCACGCAATATTATCGATAAGCTAACCTTGCTTAACACTGACCCCGTGCTGGCACTGCGTGACAACAGGTACGTGAAGGTTTTGCCTAAGGATATCGTTATGGGCGATGTGCTCATGCTGCAGGCAGGCGACCAAGTCCCCACAGACTCAGTTGTTATAGCTGGCTACGTAGAAGTTAACGAAGCGCTTCTAACGGGGGAGTCTGACCTGCTTACCAAGCAAGCAGAACGTAGTGAAAGCGAAGCCAGGACAAACGCAGCGAGAGAAAATCCATGTAACGCAACTTCCCAGAGACAGCATAATGAAGACGAAGCTAAGTTGCTTTCAGGTAG
Source organism: Coriobacteriia bacterium (assembly GCA_009785705.1). Taxonomy (GTDB): domain Bacteria; phylum Actinomycetota; class Coriobacteriia; order WRKU01; family WQUG01; genus WRBW01. Next base: position 1,882 of record WQVS01000144.1, on the reverse strand, counting down.
CTTCATTGCCAGCGGACAATGTCACGTGCGCGTAGAGCATGTTGGTGCCGACAACTATTCAACAAGGCTGAGCATTGAGGCAAAGCAGTATCGCCCCCTTGAGTCGGGACTTATGCGTGCCTTAGGCGCAGTAATGAAGTTCGTTAGCTGGATTGCGCTCCCCCTGGGTATCTTGCTGCTGATTCAGGCGCTCTTTATTAGTCATGTTGATACTTCTACCGCAGTTCTTGCTACTACAGCAGGGATTCTGGGGATGATTCCTCGCGGCATGGTTGTTCTAATCGCTGTGACCTTGGTGGCAGGTGTAGTGAAACTAGGCCTTCGCAAGGTGCTCGTGCAGGAGATGTATTCCATCGAGACTATGGCGCATATGGATACGCTTTGCCTAGATAAGACGGGGACAATAACAGAAGGCAAGATGCACGCCGTGGATATCCTCACTTTTGGCGACTATTCAGAGGAGTATGCCCATAAGGTCTTACGCACCTACTTGTCCGCTAGTACCGACAACAATTCCACTATGCAGGCCTTGCGTGAGGCTTTTGGGGATGACGGTAACACTGGCAAGGGTGCTGTTACTAATACACCTTTTTCTTCGCAGCGCAAGTGGGGGGCTGTCGACTTTAGCCGTTTAGCCCAGGACGACCCTGAATTGCTGGGACTAGATTCAGTAGTACTGGGAGCCCCAGAAAATTTGCTGGTTCAGGAAACATCTCTTATTGATGAGCAGCAAAAGCAGGGTTACCGCGTCCTGCTTTTAGGCCATCATAAAGGCTTGCTCGATCCTGATAATCAGAGGCTGGAAGTTACGCCTATTGCCTGCATCATGCTAGACGATCCTGTACGAGAAAGCGCAGCTGCAACCTTGGCCTATTTGCGCGAGCAGGGTGCCGACCTAAAGATTGTCTCTGGGGATAATCCCAAAACGGTGTCCACCATAGCTAAGCGTGCCGGTTTTGAAGGCCACGAACACTATGTAGATGCCTCAAAGCTAGACGATGACCAGTTAGTTGAAGTTCTTGATAACACGGCAATCTTTGGGCGTGTTTCTCCTCAACAGAAAAGGCTTATTGTTGCGAGTTTGCGACAGCGCGACAAAACAGTTGGCATGATAGGGGATGGGGTCAATGACATTCTGGCCATGCGTGAGGCTAATCTATCAGTGGCCATGGCAGCAGGGGATGCAGCCGCAAAACAAATCGCCAATATAGTGTTGTTAAAGTCGGATTTTTCAGATATGCCCGAAATTCTTTACGAGGCTCGCCGTGTAGTAAACAACATGCTTCGGAGCGCGTCCATCTTCTTTATCAAAACAATCTATTCACTGCTTATGGTGCTGGCAAGTTCTGCCAGCATGCTTGCAGGCGGCCTGATTCTTTTCCCCTTTGTGGCGATTCAGGTTACCCTAGCTGACCAAACCATAGGCTGGCCTACCTTTGTATTTTCTTTTAGGCAAGATAAAAAGCCTGTGCAAAAGGAATTCTTGAAGACAGCACTGCTGCGAGCCTTGCCCAACGCAGTGCTCATTACAGCGAGCTTCATTTTTGTGCACTTCTACGGACAGGCACAGAATTGGAGCAGCGTAGAAATGGTCACCCTTATGTATTGCTGTCTAGGAGTCATAACCTTCTACAACGTGGTACGTGCGTGCTTGCCGCTGACATGGTTCAATTTTGCCATGCTCACACTAACAATAGTGGGCTATTTCGTAGGTCTTCTGCTAATAGGCCCCTTCATAGGGCTCGGAACTCTGACGGCAGCAACAGCACCAGTATTTGCTGCAATAACAGTCATAAGCCTAGCTATATGGCTCCTGTGGCAACGCAAGTGGAGTGAGTGAGCATCGCGCAGCGAATGCTCCAACGAACGAAACGCAGTGTAG
>WQVS01000143.1 GCA_009785705.1 Coriobacteriia bacterium | reverse complement strand
CCTAGTAAGGCAACAAATATTGACAGCACAACTGCCATATTAGCTACACGCCCTCAGCTGTGGGTGCACTCTCTTGCTGAAGCTTTTGCTTAGCTTCCTCTTTCTCTTCCTCTTTCACAGCAGGTTCGAGGTCTTTCCTTCCCCTGACAGGCCCTAGCATCAACCACACGATTGAAGATGCCAAACACAGCACCATTAGCGCGGGCAATACAATACCCGAATCATTGCTGAGCACTGCTGCGACTCCTGCTGCTAGCACTGCTGCAATGGCGTCCCCATAGTATTTATTGTTGTTAATCAGATTTCTAAAATCACCTGCAGGGCGCAAGCGCATGTAAATCAAGTAAACCAGAAGCGCTGCAAAACTGAAGCTGAAGTGGGTCGATACGGTAAAGACGCGCAGACTAGTCTCAGCCTTACGCACTATGATGTGCCAAAGCTCGATAAGTCCACCCTGAGACGCCGTATCAACAGAACGAATCAGATGAGTCTGACCAGCCGTAATATGGTCAAGCCACATGAAGAAGAAGACAAATCCAGCAATCGCTACCACTATGCCCAGAGCATTTTTCCAGTCAATCTTGCGGTTATTGGCAAGTATCCAGAGGACTGCAAAACCGGTGACAGAGAAAGGTGTAAATCCATTGCTGGCACCCAGTAAGGGAGACGCCCCCACAAAGGTAATAAACACACCAATCAGAGGAATACCCCAAATACGTAGATGCTTTTCAAGTCCATGGCGACCCGCCTCACGGGCAGCGTCCAGAATCAGTGCGATACCCACAAACACTGAACCTATAAGTATTGCTGCGCCCTCATTACCAATGCCGTAGAAGCGGAATGCGGCAATAGGTGAGTAGCCAAAGAAGCTAGCAAAGGATGCAGGTGCCCCCAACAACTGATCAACAACAATTACTAGAGTAGTAAATACCGACAGGAAGATAAGAGGTAATCTTAAAGTTCTGGGTGACCCTCCATCAGATAAAGTACGACCTTTGCGCTTCATGTCATATATCCACAAGGCAACTGCCACTAGCCATAAGCCTGCCGTGGTAAGAGTAAACTGAGTTATGGCTTCTTGCGGGGTCGCAGGCCACCTGTATATCAGGAACATCAACCAACTAGAGACAGGGCCTGACAGCACCGCCAGAATCAAAGCGTAGAGAATCATCTTCACGCCACGCGTAACCAGAATACTTAAACGCTTATCGGCAAAGGTTATAACCAATGCCCCCATAAGCAGCACAATGATAGTGATGTAAATGCAGGCCGTAATTACACTGACGCGCGTAGCTTCGATGGACATAGCTGTGTCGCTCATCTTCATAAGCAAATCCAGATGCACGTCGCGGCGCTCTGTCAGGGAGCTTTGGTACAGTGCTCTGTCAGGAGGAGAGTACAGGGCTGGCAGATTATCGGTAACATACATCTCGCAGCCGACCACGTGGACAGGTTGTCCTAAGTCCATAATCCTAAGTATGGTCGCCGTGATGTCACCTGCGATAACAAGGCCCTCACGATGAGTTGAGTCTGACATCAATAGGCCAGGCTCTACCTGGGGGCCCGTGATGACAATGGGTCCAAAGCCCTCACGATTTAAGGTCAGTGAACGAGTCGCCTGACTTGCAAGAATAATAGTTGCATCAGGGAAGATGTGACGTGCATCTGCATATATAGAGTCAAGAGAGGTAAGAGATTCATCCCATTGGCGCTGCACTACTTCTTCACTTGCTTCGCCTGAAAACATGCGCGCACGATAACCATCGCCAGGGTCAACAACAATAAGTCCTGGTTTACCAGCAGGCAGGTTATGTCTCGCGTCAGCTAAGCCAGCACGCATTGAATCAAGGTCGGTTCGTACTCCATAGGGAGAATCGGGGCTACGTTCTAGGATAGTCTCGTTGATATTGCCGTAGCGCACAAAACCCTGTTCATTCATTGCCACGATAGCTGCGGGACGCAAGAGGCGCGATGCATCAGCGGAATGTCCTAGGTCAGAGTTGCCCAGTGCAACAGTTGCCCCCCCAGCATCTTCAATTATGCTACCAAGGGTACCCGGGATGAAGACGAAGGGATTTTGCTGGTTACGTGTAATATTGCGCGGCAATCCTAGATAGGCAATGGCCTTATCCCCCATGACACCATCCAAATAGCGTCCATAGGCAAGATTTACGGGCGTACCACTGACTAGGTCTCCTGCCTCGAAAGCTGGCAGAGCCTGGTGAGCCACCAGTGGCCAAGTACCTGCAGAAATGGTCAGTGCTCCCTCTGCAAGTGAAGGGGCACCGTCTGCCTCTTTTACGCGACTACGCGCGTTTAGATTACCAATCGCCGCTTCTTCAAGGTCATCCCAAAGATGTGGCATGGTTTCTGGAGTAATGTCTTCCCATTGCAGGAAAGGGGCAAGCAGCAAGATGAGCTGATTGCTGCCCTCTTCAGTGACATTGCCAATGCCATCCTCTAAGGTGACATCAGGTGTTGCTTCTGCACTAATATCGTAGCTGTCTTGCTGGTCATACTCCCCTGCATCAGCAGCAAATACTAGTGCTGCACCTAAGGG
>WQVS01000142.1 GCA_009785705.1 Coriobacteriia bacterium | reverse complement strand
TACATCACGACTTAGAGCGTTCCAGATATTCAGAATCAAAGAGCCCTGATTATTTGGAATGGTAAGCCTAGTCAACTAGGTGTCCATTTCAAATAATCAGAGCGACGCAGAGTCTGGGTATCTGGTGTGCTCTAAAGGAGTAAGCCGATAAGCGGGGTTCTGTCTTGAACAGCCATTTATCTGGGACATATGTCGCCATATGCCTCAAGCGGGCTACCCGTGCGTTGGTCGGGCCGACCTTAACCGCACCTACACGCCCTTGCTTCGGATAGGGTTTACCAAGCCACATTGTTACCAATGTGCTGGTGCGCTCTTACCACACCGTTTCAGCTTTTCCCAGTTAGTGTTGCTCCAAAACCAAATATCCGTCGTGAGAGGGTATATGACTCACCGCAACTGGCCGTACTAATACGCCCCGGGCAACTGGGAGTTTTCTTTTCTGTGGCACTTTCCGTCGCGTCACCGCGCCCTGCCGTTAGCAGGTATCCTGCCCTACGAAGCCCCGACTTTCCTCACCATCGCACTAAGTGCAATAGCGCGGCTGCTTGGCTTACTCCACATAGAATTGTAACAAAAGCCAAAACCTACCCGTGTCATACTCTGCTAAGCAAAAATCAGCAATAACTAACTGTGGCGGAGGGCATCCAATTTGCTAGCAGTTATCTTTTCTCCTTGCGGAATGCGCGTTGCCAAGCAAGAGTCCGAAACTTTATCCCAAGTAAACAGTTCTAGCTGCTTCGAAAGTGCACGAATGTCTCTCTTTGTGAAATTGTTTTCACGCAAAGGGCTTCGTATCCCCTGTTCATGCAATGCGCGCATACCAGGTCGTCTATCTGGACAGTCTTCAATATTGCTACCATCCATGACATACTTTAGTTCCTGCTGACTCGCACAAGACTTCACTGCTGAAAAAATGGCAACCTTACAGTGGTAGCAGCGATCCTGACTGTTGGAAACAAAGAGTTGGTTGGTTAAAATATCCATATCCAAAAACACATGCCGTATACCATAGGTCTTGCAGAATTGAGCGGCTTCTATCACGTCGTCTTCTTTTATAAGGACTGAGCGCAGCGTCACTGCAATAAACTTATCTCCCAATTCTTGCATCGCAATATAGGCAAGAAGGGCTGAGTCTACTCCACCAGAAAAGGCTAATGCCGCTGAACCCAGTTGGCGAACGCTACTGCGCAAAACTTCTGCTTTTGCCTGAATGTCTCCTGCGGCGACCTCTAGGTCGTCCACTATACCTTTTGCTAATGGTTCCATATTCATTTCGTTGCTATGCACCTTGCACTTGTCCGTCGCTCTTTGCTTGCTCTTTTTTAAAGTTTACATAAGCAAAGAATAGTGAAAGAGCTGTTCCTGCAGTGAATGCAGCAATACCTACAAACCAGTTGAAGCCTACTTCAGAGATTTGTAGACTGTTAGCGCCGATACCAAAAAAAGAGCCAATAATAAAGCCTAAAACAACAGCATAGGCAATCTTTGGAGCCTTCTCGAAAGCCTTTCTAATAAAACGAGAGGTAAGAATCACTGCAGCAAACATGCAGAAAGCGAATACGCCAATATAAATCAAAAGATGTAACTCTCCCCGCAAAATAGCCTCAGCAGCAAAGAGCAGGTCTGTATAGAGTCCTAGCAACATGAGAATAACCGATGCGCTCATGCCAGGAATCAAGAGTGATGACCCCATAGCAAGGCCACCAATCACCATGTTAATGAAGTCCAAATTAGCTTGTGCCGCTGCACCAGTGCTTACATCCGCACCAACGGCGATACTTAGGAAAAAGGTAACCGCAGTACTAATCACTATCCCTAAAGCACCAACTATGCTAAAGCCGTGCTTCTTGAGTTCTTTATAGGCGATAGGAATAGTCCCCAAAATCAATCCCACAAAAAAGAGATAGGTGGCCTTTTCAAAACTTTCAAAAAGCCAGCCAAAAACTAAAATAAAGGAAACCATGCTAGCAACAGTTCCTATAGCTAAGGGCAATATGTAAAGAGCGTTACGCTTAATGTTCTTAGTCGGAGCAGAGAAGATATCTAAAATATCTTTATAGATACCCAACATAATGGCAATAATGCTGCCGCTAATACCTGGAGCCAGCACACTCACACCAATAAGAAACCCGCCTAGGACTCTGTAGAGAAAGCGTCCTGCCCCTACTTTCTCATCCTCATTCTCTAAGTTTTGCATTTCTTGCTCTGCCTGTTCCTGCACCCTGAACTCCTCGCGAGATTAAATACAATTTCAAAGCTCTATTGTAGCTATTATTGACGTCATCGCGCTATAATACTCTGATGCAATCTGACCACAAACAAAGAAATAATCGAAACGTTCGCGTCACACGCAAGCGCAATAATAAAGTTTCTCGCTATCTAGATTCCTATCCCCTACCTGAGCGCGACAACGTGAAGCCTCGTGTCATAAGCTCAAATCCTTTAAGTACAACAGGCAGTGGGAGTCCGTCTAGGCAAATGGACAGTTTCTGCCCCTATGGAAGCCTAAATTATGGAAGTCCGACCACATCATCATCTTCGCTGCTCTATGGGGACCTAAAGCTAAGAACTCCTCATGAGCGCAAATTGCAGCAAGAACGACGCCTATCTCAAGGAATCGCCATCGG
>WQVS01000141.1 GCA_009785705.1 Coriobacteriia bacterium | reverse complement strand
TGCTGTGACTCCAGCAGCGCATAAGGCGGCTGCAGGGGCACTTTCATACTTGCCTATAGCTCAGGTTACTAATCTTAATCGTGCGATAGAGCAGGTGAAAGAGGCAGGCTTTTGGGTTGCGGGCGCCAGTGAACATTCTGAGGTGCCTGTGTGGGAGACAGAGCTTAATGGAAAAATTGCCCTAGTGATGGGGGCAGAAGGCAAGGGATTATCACGACTTGTTAAGCAAAACTGTGATTTCTTAGTAAAGCTTCCTCAAAGCGGCAAGGTGAATTCGCTTAATGTGGCCCAGGCAGCGACAGCCTTGATGTATGAACACACAAGGCAGAGTACATCAGGCGCCTAAGTACTCTATGTTGCCTTTTGTGAATCAATTTGTGAAATTGTATTGACAATTTTGTGTAATTTTACATAATCTTAAACTCATGAAAAAGAACTGCTTTGCTACTCGCAATTCATGCGCGCGGGTTCCGCGCTTGCCAGTTCGTCACTTAAAATCCTCAAAAACCCTTTTCAGTCCGCCAAATTCATTTGAGTACGTATCATGAAGATTGTTGCGATTGATGCAAGCCGCGGAAATTATGCGCTCAATCGCACCTTGTTTGCGGTGGCAGGTGCCGCTGAAGACGCTGGGGCAGAAATAGTCTATCTACGTTTGTCTGATTACAGAATTATGAGCTGTCTTGGCTGTAAACTTTGTGTAATGGGTGAGGGCTGCAAGATGGAAGATGACCTTCCTCAACTTATTGAGCACATTATGCAGGCAAATGGGATTATTATAAGTGCTCCTGATGACCGCGCGCGCAGCTCACAGCCCTTGCGTGCCCTGTTGGGTCGACTCAGCACTTTCTTTGAGGTAAACAGTCAGTTTCAGCCAACTCTACCTGGAATGGGTGCTTCCGATGCCTATTTGTCAAAGGTGGCACGTGACACAAAGCGGGCAATTATCATTACTAGTTCTGTCAGCGAGGGCGGCATTGGAACATACTTCGCACCGAATTTAGCTTATGGTGCTCAAATTAGACGCATTCGAAATGCGCTGGCAGCTTGCAACATAGATGCAGTAGGCTCAATGTCAATAAAAAGAGGTAGCCTTCGAAACGATGAACTGTGCCTTGATAGTAAGTCGAGGGCTATATCTATGGGGAGACTTATTGTTGGCAAACTCTAGAGCACACCAGACATCTAATCTCTGCACTGATTTGTAAAAATGAAATACTCACGTAGGAAGTGGCTACGCTCCGCTTTCATTTTCACAAATCAGCACAAATCTTAAATGCCTGGAGCACTCTAATTTATTTGACTTGTTTCGTCTAGAATGCTCAGAATCTTCCTTGCTTAGTCATTTGCTTGCACTAGTAGGTCCATCACCTTATAACCCTCTGGGTCTAGGCTTAGGCCTGTCTTAACACATTCCTCTTCACTGTAAGCTTCTGCCCCGTTAGCTTCTATACCGTCACCCCAGATGAGGAAGGGTACAGGGTCTCCTTCGTGGGTGCGCGTTTCAATGGGCGTGAAATGGTCAGGCATGGCGAGGATTCTAAATCCAGGTCCACCGTTTTCCACTGACATCTTGCGTGCAAAGGCAAAGAGGCGTGTCATGATATCACGGTCGATACATTCAATGGCACGCATCTTTCCTTCGATATCGCCTTGATGCCCCATTTCGTCAGGAGCCTCTACATGCACAATAGCTAGGTCAGCCTCATCATTTTCTAGGGCTTCTATGGCGGCGTTTGCCTGTGCCCCAAAGTCATTGTCCAGACCGTCAGTTACTCCGTCAACCTCCATGAAATTAAAGCCAAAGAGAACAGAAAGTCCGCGCAGCAAATCAACGCTGCTTGTCATGGTGCCCCGTAGACCACGTGCCTCTTCGAAAGGAGTCAAGTCACGTGGAGCAGCTCCCGGCCAAAAGGGCCACAAATCAGTAATGGGCAACTTTCCTGCTTCGGCGCGAGCCTTGTTGGCAGGACAGTCCTTTAGTGCCTCATGTGCTGCTTGCATGAAGTGCCACAGCAGTTCAGAGCCTTCACCTTGCGGCAGAGTTTTATCAGTAACTGGTTGGTCACTGATGTCGTGTGGGGGAGTATAGCTAAAGTCTAGTATTTCGGGGTGTCCCTTAACTACCAAAATGTGGCGATAAGCTTTGCCAGGGTAGATGGTGAATACCTCATCATTAAGCAGTTCTGCTAAGCGGGCAACTATGTCATAGGATTCTTCAGTGGTAATATTATCACCGCTGTAGCTGGTCATGACTCCGTCTAAGATTGTCAGAGTATTTATGCGCATTGCCACTTCGTCAGGTGCCAGTGTAATGCCCTGTGCTGCAGCCTCGATAGCACCACGGCCAACGAAATTTTCTACGGGGTCATAGCCAAGAATTGATGTGCAGGCACCATTGGATGAGACCTCCATACCTTCTGGTACAGTGCGCGCAACACCACAGGTGCCCTGTGCAGCCATCATGTCTAGAATGGTTATGGCTGATGCTTGAAGTGCTGTCTGGTCCTGCAGAAAAGGCATCTTCCAGTCTGCTGCTCCGTCTAGTATTACGACTGCGTATTTCATTGCTGACTCCGTTTCCAGTTTGTGGGTGCTATTAGTATAACGAACTCACCCTTGATTGTTGCGC
>WQVS01000140.1 GCA_009785705.1 Coriobacteriia bacterium | reverse complement strand
GTAACCACTTCTAGTAAAAGTATTAGCACGTATTGGTGTTTTGGTACCGTAGTTTATAGTTGTGTTAGCCATAGTGCCAGTTCCACCATTAGCATGGTATTTAACGGTGAAAGTATTTTGTTTTGGGGCATTTTGCTTCCACTGCGCAACAAAGACTACTGTCTGATTAGCTGGCACTGCATCCCAGACGTAACCACGATCAAGATATAGAGTTCTCTCATACCCAGATGGTGGAATTTGATTAGAAGAAAGCCACTCCACTTTACCAGTAGCATCGTTATGATAGCGCCACTGATTGCTAGAATTTCTTGCATGCCATCCTGTAAAAGTGTGGTCAGGTCTCGTAAATTCATTAGTGCGAATCCTTGCTTCTATGCCCCGCACAACTTGTGTGTTTGACATTGTTCCTGTAGCGCCAGAGTACCCATCTTCATATTCAATTGTAAAGACAGGAAACCCCGTAGTATTGTGGTTGATTTTAGAAATATTTAAGCGCCCACTGTAATTATTTGGCATTCCAACAGCATCAGCATGTGCAAGAATATTTGGCAGTCTAAAGGTGCCGCTATTTGCTGACAATGCTTCTGCAAAAATATGATAGCCTCGCGGAGTGGTAGAGGCACTCAAAAGTTCATCTATTATTAATTGCGCAGCCCTTTCTGCACAACGAAATCTTTCAGGAACAACGGTTATACTGTCAGCGTTTCCAGGAGGGTCACTATTGTGCATTATTATAATGTATGAACCACCTTGAGATACGAGGGAAGAATGCGCAAATGCATCTGTTGCTCCATGCATTGCAATCCCGTAAGTGAATATTTTTCGGTTTCGAGGAGTATCATTTCCAGAGCCCAGAACGTCTGCATGAGTCCAGTTTGTTCCACTTCCCATGTTTCCGATCTGTGTTGATGCTGTACTTCCTTTTACGTCACTAACAAAGATTCCTTTGATTCGATTAAAGATTTCTGTGTTTTCATTGCGAAAAGTTATTCCTAGAAAATCAGCTGCCTTAATTGAGCTCATATCACCAGCAAAGCTGCCAGTATTATCTGTTTTTCCGAGCTCAATGGCTATTGACGCAAGAAGGTTATAGACTTCTATGTAATTTACGGGAGAATCCTGGCCTGTTTCAGCGCGATATATATAGTAATATCCATGCAAGAGGAAATTGGAGCCCACTGGTACTTCAGTTACTGGTCGGTCGGGATAAATTGCACCTCTTTTCAAGATATTAACTTCTACTGTAGTTAAGCTTCCTGTATTTGCCTTATCTACTACTACCTGATGATTGGCTTGGGACCACCGTCCCTCAACATAGCTCTCATCATCATCTATGTGTTTGAAAGTCTCTGGAACTTCAGTATTTGTGGGTAGGCTGCTTGAAGCTGTACTGTCGAAGGTACTTGCAAAGTCATCATAGACCTCTAGTGCAAATGAAGCATCTAGTAAACCAAAGTCTTCACTTTGTTCAATACTTCTTGCACTGTGAGAGATAAGTTCTCTGATAAAATCACTGGATTTAGATAAATCCCTTTCCCAAAGTAGCGCTGCTACTCCTGTAACGTGAGGTGTAGAAATACTTGTTCCGTGTTCTATGGTGTTGCCACCAAAGAAGCTGATAACTCTAATCTTTTCCCCTGGGGCTGCTATATCTACTTCACTGCCTGTGTTACTAAAATCAGAAATTTGAGAATGGGTATTTGTAGATGCTACCCCCATAACTTCATTAAATGCTGCTGGGAACTCAACAGTGCCAGTACCATTTCCAGCAGAGGCAACCATAAGTATCCCTGCACTATGAGCATCTTCTACAACAGAGTGGAAGATCTGCGAGTAGACAGGTGCTCCAAAGCTCATGTTAATGATGTTGATATCGTTTTCAATACACCAATATATGCCTTCTATTATTCTACTCAAAGGAGCAACATTGCTCTCGTTTAAGACTTTGACTGAATACAAATCTACATTTGGATTTATGCCTTGTACTACATTCTCACCATTTCCTGCAATTATGCTTGCAATAGCTGTACCATGACCTGTTAAATCCCAAAAGAGAGGAGATATATCTTGTTCTTCAGGAACTAAGTTTATTGCCCCGCTAAGATCAATGCCTCTAACAAAATCAACACCTGAATCTAGTACTGCAACGCTAACTCTTTGCTCTGGCTCGACTGCATCTTCAGTCAAAGTAACATTGATAGCCTGCAAGTTCCAATTAGACTCCCCAGAATTTGATCCTTCAGAGCTCTCAGCTGCACTAGCACTCAGTTCAATGTCTTCTTCTATGAACAATACATTTGTATCTCTGTCCAAAGCTCTTACTTCTTGTTTAGTTAGATCTGCAACAAATATATTGTTATCTGATAAAACATCACTTTCAAATGAATAGATGTTTTGATCATCTATGTCACTTGTGATTCTGTCATAAGAGACATCATCTCTTGTAAAGACAATGTGTGATGTTGTTGACTCTTCAAGCTCTGCTTCTGGATTTGCATGAGCTATGATGCTTCCTAAAGTTGCAGCAAGCATAATTGCACAAAGTAATATGCCTGCAATCTTTTTGATTGTAAGTGGATTTTTCATTTTGGCGGCCCACCTTCTTTTAACTCAGCGGTAAACGTGCTCTGTT
>WQVS01000139.1 GCA_009785705.1 Coriobacteriia bacterium | reverse complement strand
GGCATGTCATGTCTACAGTGGACTAACTGCTGCGATTAGTGTGGCTTGGTGCGCTCTATTTAGACGTGGGTGCGGGGGGTACTCATATGTTCGCTTTTGGAACAGGGATTACGGAACATGCCGCGACAAATTTTCTGCCATTTCTGAGAATCGGTGTGCTGGTTTTGCTGTGGGGGCGAATGTGACATTGATGTCTAGAAAGTGCCAGAAAGACATCAAAACAGGCTCATAAGAATTAGCAAATTGGATGGGTTGTTATCCCATGCATACTCCCCCTACACCTTTTTCAAAGTTTCCGCAGGTCACAGGGTAAATAAGCAGACTGCAAATACAGACTGCGCTTAGTGTCTATATCGATCTTGCAAAGTGTAGTCAGTACCTTGGCTATCCACTGTTTTCCTTTTTTTGCAGAATGGTTGATATGCTTTGATGTAGCACGTCATGTGACTTGACGTGACATGACATTGGTTGACATCCATCTCTGCATTATCCGCAGCATCATTGAGCTATACTAAATGTGCCAAATACATCTGGAGATTTCCATGAGAAGTCTTTTACGAATATGTACTGCAAGGGACATCTTCTGTCCCTGTTTGCGTATTCGTATGCTTCAGGTGTATTTGGCGATATATAAGGAGGTGTCCCTTACTGTATTCTCAGCAACTTCCAAGGGCATTCTTCAAGTAGCCAACCAGAGGAGATGTCATGCCCGAGCAACTAGCACAAGTAGAGCAGTCAGTACAGCTTCAGTCGCAAGCTAATCATCACAAAAGAGTAGTAAAGTGGTCTATCGCATCAGGAGTGACACTATTGATTGCAGTAGTGTTAATCGCTGTACCTGTGTTCTTGACCATGCAGATAAACCAGCTAGCTTCTGACCTTTCAAATCAGGTCGGGATAACTATCTGGCTAAATGATGACGCTCTCACCGAAGGTGGACAACTAGGAAAAGATGCAACAAATCTTCTTCGCGTGCTTGAGGAAAATCCTAACGTTGATGATGTCTATTTCGTAAACAAGGATGAAGCACTTGAGCGATTTACACAGATGACAGCAGATTCACCCGAGATTATTGAGCAGCTTGAGGGCAATCCACTCCCCACCTCTCTTGAGATTTCACTTAACGATCCACAAGTAGTTGAGCAGATTACAGAGCAAATAGTGGTGAATGACCACTTTCTGAGGAGTATTGATGATCCAGAAAATCCAAAGGATTCCATTAGTTATTTCCAGCCAGTTATTGAACCGCTTCTCACAGCTACACAGCCCGTTCGCATTGTCAGTTCTTTCGTGGGCGTTTTGGGGATATTATTAGGCATTGTTGCCTTTGCGCTTGTTGGTAATACGATTCGTATAGCTATCGTAGGCTATCGTGAAAGGCATAATAGTGCTTAGTCGGGTCAGCATGATTAAGGCAAGCATCGCAAGGTCCCTGACTGCAATGGTATTTGCACTGCTCCTAATAGGCTGCATTGAAGGTAATGCTGCCCCTGCTTTTGCAGTGACTTCTTCTGAGTATTACCAGATGCAACGACTAGCACGACGAGGACCAGTATCACCACCACCTAGACCACCGCAAAGACCTCCAACACCACCTGTGCCACCACCTGGCATGTTTGAGCAGAGTCCACCACCTCCATCAGTAGAGCTGCCTGATAGGTTACCGCCTAGCACTACGCCACCACCAATAAGTGAGCCTGATAAACAGCCACCCGAAGGGGTAATGCTGCTAGACCAATCAACAGATGAACACGTTGAAGAGATTGAGAATGCTGTGGAGGCTGAGAGTGAAGAAGAAGGACGAGTTATATCTGGCTGGATAGTTGCAGGTGGTATCCTGCTTATCTCGCTCGTAGCGTTGCTGTCTACCATTGGAATTCGAAAGGTGCGGGCACACAAAGACAAAGCTGCCAAAGTTGTCATACTGGAAGAAGTGCCACAGACAGAACAGCCAGCACAACCAGAACCAAAGCAGTCAACGCAACAAGCAGAGCAAGATAACCTCTGCAACAACTGTAAGACAGCAACCATAGGCGGACAGTTATACTGCTACAAATGTGGTGAAAAGACTTCATAGGTTACCTTTGATTGCAGGGCTAACCACTTTGGGGCGTGCCTATGGGGTATTCGGTTATCAAGGTGCGCCAGTGTTGACAGGTGAGCTGGTTAACAGTGGGAGCAAGGGCTGTAAGGGGGAGCTAGTTAGCCTGTGTTGCCAATGCTTCATAGGTAACTAGGTTTACAAGGTTAGCTACTTTGGTGTGGAGGGTGGAAACATTCGGCTTACAAGGCTAACGGGGTTACCTGTGCTTACCAGCAGCCACCCAATAATGGAAACAGTTTTACACAGGAGACTATGGTGAGCAAAGACAAGCAATGTTGCTATGGTCACAGGAGTTATCACTGCACGCCCTTGTAGCCATTGTTATCCAGTTTTCAAGGTACTAACACAGGTGTGGGTGAGGGCAAATGCTGACCGATGCTGACCATTTCCTAAACTTCTATATAAGTTAACAATTTCCAAATATGAAAACTTATGGAATCGGTTAGCATCGCTTAACATTCTTGCCCATCTATACCCCTGTGTTCAAGGTCAAACCGAGCCAATATGTTCCACTGCTGTCACGGTGGCTTTGGTAGCCCT
>WQVS01000138.1 GCA_009785705.1 Coriobacteriia bacterium | reverse complement strand
GTATGATTCGCCCACAATGAGTCCAGCGATAAAATCGGGGGACTTAGTATTGTATTCGCGCTTTGATAAGCAATATATTGCGCAAGACCTCGTTGTAGTTAGTTGGCAAGGAGAATTTCAGGTGCGTCGTGTTATCGCAACATCAGGTAATACGGTTGACCTTATAGAGGGTAGACTCTTTATTGATGGAGCAGCCCAACAGGAAGACAATATCTTTGTCGATACTCACCGCTATGAATCAGAAATTGATTTCCCTCTTACTGTGCCAGAAGGCCACGTCTTTGTGCTAGGAGATCACAGAGAAGGCTCAACAGACAGCCGCATCTACGGAACAGTACCGGTAGATGATACTGTAGGCAAAGTGACAGGCCTCTTCAGGCGCAGAGGGTTTTAATTAGTCCCAAAATTCTTCCAGAAGTCGCAGCAAATTACTGCCTTCAAGTAGAGAAATTGGGAATGTTACGAATCTTGTCTCAATATTGCTAGACTTTTAGTATTGAGAATTGATACAATAAAGGATGTATCTTGAGTGGATGCAAGATGCATAGGTTATTAAAACAGGCAAAAGAAGTACGAAAGGAAAGAGAGAAAATGAATAAATACTTTTCGAAATTGACCCTGGCTCTTGCTGTGGCATTAGTCGCGTCATTCGGTGTTGCTCTGCCAGCTATGGCAGCCTCTTCTCAAGAAGTTACGCAAACGCCTCCCAACGTGGCAATCACAAAAGTGCTAGACATCCCTGAGGGTACTACGGTTCCAGACTCAACATTTAGGTTTACCTTTACTCAAATGTCAGAGATTGCAACAAATACCTTTGCAGAAACTCCCACCCCTACAGCAAGCATTAATCCGATAACTGTAAGCTTTGGCCTTGACAATAGTCCTAACGGCCTTGTTTCGACCGATACGCCACCGCTACCGATAGCGCAGGCGACAAACATCCTTGCTTTGGACAGAATTGACTTCCCGACTGCAGGAATCTTCCACTTCCTGATTGTGGAAGATGTTGCTGGAAGCACTCAGTTTACTGCTCCAGAGTTTATGACCTATTCAGACGCAGCCTATATCATGGTTGTTCGCGTATCGAACGTGAACTTTGGTACTGCGGAAAATCCAGACTGGAGACGCGTTCCTCAACAACTAGAAGTAGCTCCAGCAGTTCTTGGAACAGATGGCAGCTATACTTGGAATCCAGACACTAAGACTGATGACTACCAACCGGGTACTCCAGGACAAGATGGCGTACTGCGCTATCCTAGTTCTATCAGGTTCGTAAACGCATTTATTAGAGACATCATTCCACCCGTGGGCGATCCTGCGGCACTCTCTATCTCAAAGTCTATTGTTGGTTCAGATTCTGACTTTACTGAAGTATTCAGCTTTGATACCACCTTGGTGATTCCTGCTGCAGCAAGAGCACGCCTAGCTGGCGAATCAGCCCCTGGCGTTCCTAACACAACCTTTGAAGTGTCAGCTGTGGTAACAGGTACTCCAGAACCAGACAGCACTGCTCCTGCAGCAGGAACAGAAGTTGTTTTTGTAGTAGACACTGCTACTGGTATTGCAACAAGAAGCTTCACCCTAGGAAATGGACAGGCTCTAGAGTTTAGATCACTTCCTGCAGGAACTACTTTTGAAACAACTGAGCGTCAGCTTGAAAACTGGGATGGTAGCGTAAGCATTGCTCTTGGTGCTGCTACACCAGTCACTGTTACTGAAGACGCAGGTGAAGATGTTGCTACAGGCGTCCGCATTGTTTCCGATGATCGCGCTGATAGTGCCCCTTATGCATTTCTTGGCAATAGTGCAGACTTTACCAATAACTACAACCTTCCACCATGGACAGGCTTAGTTATTAGTTCAATGCCATTCCTGGCTGTTCTGCTTGGTGCAGCACTGCTCCTTGCCCTAATGGTAGCTTCACGTTCACGTAAACGCATTGAGCATCTACCAGTTGCGCACTAAACCAAAACCTTTAGGTGTTCTCAATCTTTGCAACTGTGTGAAGGTAACTTCTCTTGCCTAGTATATTGCCCCTAAGAGGTAGAAATACCTCTTAGGGGAGCACGAGCTTATCCAGAGCACAGAGCAAGATTAAGAGAAATTTGCTAATGAAATCCAACCATTTGTGTACATGTAGCCCTTTAATTGATTTGAGGCAAAATCATTATGGAAATTACACTTAGGAATAAGATGCACTCCAAACGCTTAGGGCTCTTTATGCTTTGCGCGCTTATAGCGCTTTTAATGCTAGCCCTTTTTCCTCTTAAAGCTTTTGGGGCAAACAATTCTATTGTTATCCCCGTTGAACAGGTCTTTTCGGTCACTCCTGGGGTAGCGCGTGATGGAATCTTTCAATACACGCTGCAGCGCATAGATTCAGAAGCGCCAGGCAATCTGGCAGTGGATACTCCGCTTCCTGTAGGAGCTCAAGGGGATAATTTTAACTTTGAAATTGCAGGTAATCAGGTCGTAGATCTTGGACCCATTACCTTTGTGAGAGCAGGAGTCTACACGTATGAGATAAGAAGTACTCATGCCCCGACTTCTGGCTTTATATTGGATGATACTGTTTACACTGTTGTAATCATAGTGCGTAATGCTCCCGGTGGCGGACTAGTTCCAGAAATCGCATCTATTAGTACTGGACTCAACAAAATAGATAATCCGACCGATACGGT
>WQVS01000137.1 GCA_009785705.1 Coriobacteriia bacterium | reverse complement strand
TCAATTTATCTGTTATTTAATACATTAATAGAAAGCACTATAAGGAGGAAGCATGAGCAAACGAACTTATCAGCCGAACAATCGGCGCCGTGCAAAGGTGCATGGTTTTCGTGCGCGCATGTCGACACGTGGTGGGCGCGCTGTACTAGCAAGCCGTCGCCGCAAAGGTCGTCGCGTACTTTGCCCTAGTGCCAAATAACACTGCTTAGAGAGCTTACTTTTTAATAAAAAGAGTAAGCTCCTTTTGTGATTTAGCTTGCTAGCATGACTCGGTTCACTACTTTGAGCTCAAAAGGCATTACAGCTACACTACAGAGCGGTCGACGCCATAGAAGTCGATCGCTTCTTGCGTTTGTGGATGCTTTATCTAATGAGTCCTCTGAAGGACCAGATTCTTTGCTCGCTAAGATAGCCTTTATTGCTCCAAAGCGGCTGGGAAATGCAGTACTGAGAAACCGCTGCAAGCGCCTTTTGCGGGCTGGAATGACTTTGGCGTTAGAAAATGCAAGAGTTAGAGTTATATGTGATAATAATAATATCATTTTAATGGCTAATCCTAAGACTGTAGAGGCGGACTCTTCTCAGATAGCAGAAGAGATTATAAGTATTTTGGAAAAGTAGTTTCCAGCGAAGCATGTTAGCGCTATTGATATAATGACTAGATTACAGAATTTTGATATGTTTAAGATTTGGCAAATAGTATGCCTTTTGCCAAGAAGAGTTATTGCACTTATGATACGAGGGTATCAGCAGGTTATTTCTCCCCTCCTTCCACCTACCTGCAGATTTTTGCCAACTTGCTCAGAGTATGCCTTAGAGGCAGTAAATACTTATGGGATATTTAAAGGTGGATGGTTAGCGCTAATAAGAATTCTCAAGTGCCACCCCTTTCACCCCGGAGGATATGATCCTCTTCCCTAGCACCTGCCTTTGCATGCGCTGAGCTTTAAACGAAAGGAAAGTAGATGAGAGTCATTTGGGATGGGTTCCTTGATATCATCTTCGGAGTTATGCAATTTTTCTATAGCTTCGTGGGGGATTGGGGACTTTCAATCATTATTGTTACGATTCTTTTTAGACTGCTTGTCTGGCCCCTGATGGTCAAGCAGGTTCGTAGCATGAGAGGTATGCAGAAAATTCAGCCTCTGATGAAAGAGATTCAAAAGAAGTATGCTGATGATAGAGAAACACAAAGTCAGAAGATGATGGAGCTCTACAAGGAACATGGGGTTAATCCTCTTGCAGGCTGTTTACCCGTTCTGCTTCAGATGCCTTTGTTTATAGGATTCTTTGCAGTTCTCATGATGCCTAGAATTGATGAGAATGGAATTGTACAGCTTGCAGTTCAGTGGTATGGAAAGAGTCCTCTTCTGAGTCACCTGGGATATGTTATTGGTGAACCTTTGGAGTCTTTGCAGGTTGGCACGGCATCATTCTTTGGCATCCTGCCTGACCTTATGACCACTCCTAGCATGATGTGGGATATTGGCCCGATGGCTGCGGCTCCCTACATCGCCCTTTTGGTATTGTCAGGTGTTGGCGTACTACTGCCTATGCTGATGAACCAGAGTGGACAAGATAACCCTCAGGCAAAGCAGCAAAAATTGATTGGTTATTCCATGTCTGTGTTCATGATTTTCATAGGTTGGAGCTTTTTCCCTGGAGGAGTTCTTCTTTACATGACAACATCTTCTATCTTTGCTGTAGGACAGCAGCGCTTTGTCCAATATCAGATGGATAAGGAAGATGAGAAAAAAGAAGCTGCTATTGAAGAAGAAAAGGCAAAGAAGAAGGCTGAAAAGAAAAAGAGCAAGAGCGATAAAGGTGCAAAGAAATAGCATTAGATGCTCTAGTTAAGATGGAAGGAAGATTGATGTTACGAGAACATACCGCTACGGCAGATACAGTTGAAGCTGCTACTGCTCTGGCTCTTGCTGAGCTTGGTCTGAGTGAAGACGAAGTAACCATTCAGATATTGGAAGAACCAGGTAAAAAGCTCTTCGGTGGACGAAAAGATGCTGTAGTTAAAGTAACTGCGAAAGAAAGCGATGAGCCAGCAGCAGAAGAAGCTGTGGCTGAAGCTGACGTGGTCGAGGATGCTGTTGATTCTGAAGAATCAGTGTCAGGCGAGAGCCCAGTTGCCGATAAGCCAGAAGTGAGAGAGATCTCTGAAATTGAGAACCTAAGCGATGAACAGGTTGATGCCATTGCTGACGCTGGCATTGAGCACCTGAAGAAGCTGATTTCTTATCTGAGTGATGGAGGAATCAGTATTGAAGAGTTTGAAGGTGACGAAGGTGAAATTATCCTTGATGTTACTGGCGAAGATGTGGGTGTACTTATTGGGCGTCATGGACGCACTATTGATGCCCTGCAGACAGTTGTGTCCTCAATGACAACCAAGAAGACGGGTGTGCGCTATCCCCTTTCAGTGGATGTTGAAGGATACAAGCATAGACGTAAGCAGAAGGTTGTGGATATTGCTCGACGTGCTGCCGATAGAGCTAAGCGCACAAATCGACCAGTCTCATTGAAGTCAATGACTCCTCATGAGCGCAGGATTGTTCATGTGACTCTAAAGGGTGTAGATGGAGTGACTTCTACTAGTGAAGGGTCGGGATCATACAGGCATGTTGTAGTAGTGCCTACTTAGTTATTGTTCAAATACTCTTTTGAAGGGGCTGCTGCGGCAGCCCTTTTCAATTTATAGAC
>WQVS01000136.1 GCA_009785705.1 Coriobacteriia bacterium | reverse complement strand
TGGGCTCCGAAGCCCGAATAGTTGTCCTTCACGCAATTAAATAAAATTAGAATTAATTTCAGCAATTCTTGTGGTAGAATTGCTGTTCCCGCTGGCTCCAAAGGGTGAGTCGGCATGATTCAATTACCCCGATTATTGGACCTGTAGGCGAAGCTGTCGTGATACGCGGAAAGCAGATGTTAACACAAGCGCAGTAAGAGAATGTGGTACACACCACTTTCTAAACAAAGTGCGGTGAAGGCGAGTCAACAATGTAAGCAGGAATGAGCGATTGGGGCCCATTTAGAGAGGGGTCCAAATGAGTGACCAAGGCTTTGCAATAACCTTTGAAAAAGTCGAATTAACACAGGATGAGATGGAGCAATTCATCGACACCACGCTCACGAGCTTTGAGGATGGTGACCTTGTAAAGGGAACTGTAGTCAAAATTGAGCACGACGAAGTGCTTGTTGACATTGGTTATAAGTCTGAAGGCGTTATTCCTGCACGCGAGCTTACTATTCGTAAAGACGTAAATCCAGCTGAACTAGTTGCTGTTGGCGACGATGTTGAAGCACTTGTCCTGCAAAAAGAGGACAAAGAGGGTCGTCTCATTCTTTCTAAGAAACGTGCTGAATACGAGCGTGCTTGGTCAGACGTTGAAGGTTACTTCCAGTCAAGTGAAATCGTCGAAGGTGAAGTTATTGAGATTGTTAAGGGTGGTCTGATTGTAGACATTGGTCTGCGCGGATTCCTGCCTGCTTCACTAGTTGACCTACGCCGTGTCAAAGACCTACAGTCTTTCCTTGGTGAAAAAATCGAGTCTCGCGTAATCGAGATGGATCGCCATCGCAACAATGTTGTTCTGTCGCGTCGCGTCATTCTAGAAGAGGGACGTAAGGCTGACCGTGGCGAAATCCTCAGCAAGCTACAAGAGGGCATGATTTTGCCAGGAACCATTTCAAGCATTGTAGACTTTGGTGCCTTTGTTGACCTAGGCGGTATTGACGGTCTAGTTCACATTAGCGAACTGTCATGGGGTCACATTACTCACCCCAACGAAGTTGTTAAGGTAGGCGACCAGGTTGAAGTTAAGGTTCTTGACGTTAACGTAAAGCGTGAACGTATTTCATTGGGTCTGAAGCAAACACAGGAAGATCCGTGGAAAGCACTAGTAAGCAAGTTCCCCATTGACTCTATTGTTGATGGTAAGGTCACAAAGCTTGTACCCTTCGGTATCTTTGTAGACTTAGGCAACAGTGTTGAGGGACTAGTTCACATTAGTGAGCTTGCGCGTGGTCACGTAGATACTCCTGACCAGGTGGTAACAGTGGGCGATGAGATTAAAGTCAAGGTTATGAACATTGATGAAGAACGTCGTCGCGTGTCACTCTCAATGCGTGCAGCTGCAGAAGATCTAGGCTTCGAGATGAAGTTAAGAAGAAAGAAGTTGCACTAGAAGAAGCTGTTGACGCAGTCGCAGAAGAAGTGGCTGAAGTTGTAGAAGCTGTTGAAGAAGTAGCAGCTGAAGCTGTAGAAACAGCAGAAGTGGCTGCAGAAATCGCAGCAGATGAAGTAAAGGATGCAGATGCCAAAGAGGCAGAAGCAGCGACCGCAGAGGACGCAGACGAGAAATAAACGCAAGCTGTCTTATCAAGTCGCTTGCTACTAAGTACTAAGAGCAAGCGATGGTATTAGAATTACACTAAACACCACCGCGAAGATAAAGCGCGGTGGTGTTTTTTTGAGTGTGCGCTGAAGAGCGCCAATGAAAGAAACGGATTTTTAGATACATATGAATTTTCATACATTAATTTCGGTCCCGGCAAATGAGCGCTGGCTTGTTGCGGCAAACTTTGTTCGTGAAGTGGGCATGCAGGCAGCATATTGGTTAGGCATCTTTGGTTATGCCGCCTTTGGTTTTGACGGAGACGCAAACACAGTAATGATTATCATGCTTACGGTAAACATCTCGCAAGCAGTGGGAAGTATGATTGGTGGCGGCATTGTTGACAAGATGGGTCCGCGAAAAACAATCCTAGGCTCCTCACTCTTTGTGACGGCTGTCTGTTTAGCAGGGATTTTTATCCAAGGCAATCTTTTAGCCTTTGTTATTTTTGCTGCCTTTTTTGGAGTCACTACAACAGTGCTCAATACAGCCTATACTTCTTTTGCGCCCTACCTAGAGCGCGGCAAGGCAGGACTAAGGCGTGTAAATTCCTTCCTTACTATTGGAACCTTTATAGCAGCAGTAGTAGGCCCTGCTTTGGGAGCGATCGCTACAGGAACCTTCCCCGTCTACAGTGTGTTTATTCTTATGGCTGTTATGACAGTAATGGGAGCACTCATCGTTATGGGCGTTAGGGAAAAGTATACGCCTGAAGCAGAAGATGAAGAGTCGGACGAAGGTGCAGACGATGACCTCGTTTACGGAGAAACTGAATACAGCCATGCTCTAGAGCTTGAGGCTGAAAAAGAAGCACGTGAACATGGCATTACCTTGACCGACCCTGTTCGTGTCACCTCTACTAGTATTGCGGCAGGGACTGCGATTGCTGGGCGCAGTGTGCCGAAACGTCGGGTAAAGAGAAGCGGTCCTTTTGCTGAAGCCTTGGAGGGCTGGGATATCATCAGGCAGTCTCAAAACCTGCGCTACTATCTGATGATTACCGTAGGTATGATTTTTGGCTTTGGTGCTTTTGATGCTTTGGAACCTGTTTACTTTGAGCGAATTTTGCAAGTAGATATTTCTACTTTCGGATGGATTAACTCTATTGGGGGCATTGGGCTTATCGTGGGTGTTGTCCTTTTGGCAGTCTTTCCCTTAAAGTGGGTCAACGCGCGACTTCTGATAGTGTTGGCAGTGATTTGCGGTATAGGGGCAGTTGCTTATGTGGCAACACTGAGT
>WQVS01000135.1 GCA_009785705.1 Coriobacteriia bacterium | reverse complement strand
TTTGACTTGCACTGCTTAAAATCGACGTCCTGTGTACCCACAAGTCATTCTGCAGATTGAAGCCATTCAAGTTGCATTTCATTCCAGTGAGCTGCTTGTTCATCCCACCATTGTGTTACTTCAGAACTGTGCTCCTGCTCTCGATTTAAATAGTAACTGATTACCTCATGGTACAACCAATTTGTTGCTGCGTGCATCCCCCAGAGGTAAAGATGACCCTCATCATAAAAATGGTCAGAAGTTAAACCTATTTGACTTGCTGCACTTTCATTCATATCAACCATAGGAATTTCCGCAAGTTCAGGAGTGTGTGTTATTGCCTGTTTTGTATCTTCAATTCTGCCCAGTATCTCATTGTCTGCCACCGGGGTAAAGAGAAGTATTAGCTGTGTTCCTGCTGCTTCACTTGCTTCAAGGACACAGAGAAGAACCGCAACCTGTGCTGCAATATAAGGGTCTGGTTCCACGGGGATAGCTGATGGCGGGAATTGGATATTATCTCGATTGTCGATATCTGTGACCAGTGGACGTGCTCCACCTGTGAAATTGCGATCGTCTGTGAAAAAAATCTTGAAATCTTCATGAGTAAGTTCGTCCCAGCGACTGTGGTTTTGTACTAAAGGAATAGTATAGCGCCAAAAAAATTCTGGATAAACATCGCGCAGTAAACCTTGGATCTTATGTGTACTTAGGGGAAGTTGAGAATAGAGGGCCGTCTGCACTTCTGAACGCTGAGATTCTGCCTGTTCAGGAATCCATAGCTCAAACAGCACAACATCAGGATTTTGTGTTTTAAGCCCAATCTCAAGCATAAGAAGACGCTGTTCTATAGTCGTTGAACCTGATCCGAGCACCCATGATGTAGTATTTGCTTCATCCCAGATCTGCATAGGGGCAAAAGTAGCAAAGGCATGCGAATTGCCAACAACAAGAACTTCGATGGAATCTTCTGCTAAAGTGCTGTACGCAGGCCAACTATCAAATGGGCGATGTTCTGGTCGCATGATTTCGTTTGTGGCAAACAACAAAAGGGCTGCTATCGTACAAAATAGCAGACCTTTAAATACTCGCATAGCTGCAAATCGCTTTTTCTGGCGCTTGTGATCAGCTCTTGTTGCAGGAATAGTTGTTGCTGCAATCATTGTCTAATATCTTAGGATTGGCTCTTCTATGCAGACATCAGGAGCGGGTGCCGGAGTAGGTGTAGGAGCGGGTGCCGGAGTAGGTGTAGGAGCGGGTGCCGGAGTAGGTGTAGGAGCGGGTGCCTCGGCTGCGAGACGCTCCTCTTCTGCCGCTGCCGCTGCATCTGCTAGACGTGCAAGCTCATTGTCTTTTGTAGATACAATCTCGCTATTTATGTCGTCATGATATTCGACAAAGGCAACATCATCTTCAAACATGAAGCGCAGGCTAGAAAAATCACTCACAGGGAAATCACCCAACAGAAGATCTAGGTCGCTACCATCATAGTCAAAGGTGAGAAGAACATCAAAAGAAGTGACCTCTTCCATGTCTTCATCACCGGTGAGAAAATTAGGAGCAAAAGCAAATTCTTCCCCAGGAGGAATTTCTAAATTTTCGAGAGCCTTATCTTCCTCAAACTCACCCGCATCGGGAAGCTTAAACTGAATTTGGGTAATAGTCATATCACTTGCATTGACTGCTTCGAAGGTGATCGGCCCATTGCCTACGTGAAGGATTTCTGGCTCTGGTTCTAGCTCTATTACCTCTTCAACAGGGGGAGGCGCCACAATAACTTCTTCTTTTTCTTGCGCGCTGCATCCTAGAATTGCTAGTGAAAAGATTAACATTATTGCCAATAGTACAATTTTGCGCATTACATATTCCTTTCCGGTTGTGTCATGTTAGTTGCAGTAAGCATATTTCTATTTGTGCTTGACAAGCTTGAACTTTAGCGCAGATAGAATGCACGTTCTCTCCCGCGTGGCATATGGTAAAAACTGAGACCTGTTGCTTGCTCCATTTGTGGGTCATACACAAAGACTCCATTACGTGTTGTTATTTCAACCCAACCATGGCGAACTGGACCTCCTTGTCCGCGTATATGTCCTGACATTATTGTCGCATCATCTCCAATAGCCTGTGCCAAAAAGCCAAAACGTGCAGCGTAGCCAAAGCAATTGCCTCTGTTGGTTCTCAGGGCTTGCAGGGCCCTATTAATTCGCCATCCAGATTCAAGAGTCCCATTATCTGCAGCCCAAACCATCTGCCTAACAGTGTCGTCATAGATAGCTCTTCGCATTTGAGATTTGGTCATCCCATCATTTACTAGTCGATTTAAAGTTCTTTCAAGTTCACTATTAAGTTCTGCATTATTTGTCACTCGCACATGATAGCTCACATTAGCATCTGTGGTCCTGAAGAAAACTCTACTTCCACCAACCTCTGCGCGTAGCCATGTTCCACTACGATTGTGAGCATAGGCATGAACAGTTTGACCTGATCTAAAGCCTCCGTCTGACCGTGCTGCCGTTGAAGCTGCGCGAAAATGAGGTGTAGCAGCTGTAAAGGTAACTCGCTTCCTTAAGGTATGCTGAGCACTGTTAAGAACAACAAGAGAGACATCAGCGTGTCGCACAAAGCCAATTCTTCTTCCGTCGCGACGAACTTCAATCCAATTGCCCGCACGATCCCAGTTTCGAACGGTTCCTAATTGATCGTGGCGCGAAATGCTTCCCATCTCACGAGAGTGAATAGTAGGATGTTGGTAGATGGTACTATTTCTTCTTACAAATGCTCTACGATCACTTTGGTCTGCTGCATTGTTATGCGAAAGCAAAACTACATCAGTCAGTCGCACAAAGCCAGTTACTCCGTTGTGGTTGACTCGTCCCCAATTGCCCGCACGATCCCACCTTTGTATATTAGT
>WQVS01000134.1 GCA_009785705.1 Coriobacteriia bacterium | reverse complement strand
CCCCCACGCGTAACAACGCTTGAACCTGAGTTTATTCCCTTAGACATTCGCTATGAAGATGATGAGGTCATCGTCTTGTCAAAGGAAGCAGGTATGGTGGTTCATCCGGCTCCTGGGCACCGGGCGGGAACCTTGGTCAATGCCCTGTTAGCGCATTCTCTTGAATTGGGTAAACTGCAGGGCACAGAGCGCCCGGGTATTGTTCATCGTTTGGACATGGACACTTCCGGACTCATGTTGGTGGCAAAAAGTGACCGTGCACAGCAGCGACTACAGGATGCTATCAGGGCTCGTGTGATTGATAGGCGCTATATGGCCTTAGTGCATGGCTGGATTGCTCCCGAAACAGGCATTGTTGATGCGCCTATAGCGCGTGCCCCCGGAGATAAGTTACGTATGCGCATTAGCGACAGCCTTAAGGCAAAAGAGGCTCAGACAACATTTAAGGTTTTGCAGCGCTTTGAGCCAGGACGCTACGATGATGGTTTTACCTTGCTAGAGTGCAAGTTGTTTACAGGTCGCACGCATCAGATTCGTGTTCATATGCGCTACATTGGTCATCCTATTGTGGGTGATCCAAGTTATGGGCGGGGTACTCTGCCGGCAAACCATTACCTGCAGCGCCAGTTTCTACATTCCTATAAGCTGTCCTTTACTCACCCTATAACAGGAGATGAAATGAGCTTTGAGGATGACTTGCCAGAGGACTTGCAAAAGATAATTGACGGACTAGAGAGCTCATAAATTGCTACGAACCTTATGCACCTGATGAGCTTTAAATAGAGACTTGATAGGAGCTATACAATGTCAGTAGAACAGTTGCCCAGAACTATTTGGTGGGAAGACAATTCCGTTCACATGATTGATCAGACGCGTCTGCCTCTGCAGGGTGATGTTTTGATTTGTAACACCTATGAAGGCGTGATTATCGCCATTCAGACCCTGGCAGTGCGTGGGGCGCCTGCGATTGGTGCTGCAGGAGCACTGGGTGTTGCGCTGTGGGGAAGCACTGAAGGTATGAAGTTTGATGCTATTGATGATGGCTATATGACAGCAGCACAATCTGCCTGTGATGAGTTGGCGGATGCTAGACCAACAGCGGTTAATCTGTCGCGAGAAGTAAATCGTCTGCGCTCAATTATTGAAAAGGCAGCGGCAGAGGATTTGAGCCCAGAGACCTTGAGCGAATTGCTTGTTGCAGAGGCTCATAAGGTTATGGAAGAAGATGAGGCGGCCAACAGAGCCCTAGGTGACTACGGGGCAGCTCTCTTTGATGGTCCTACAAAGTTCCTGACTCACTGCAATGCAGGTTCATTAGCAACTACTTTTTATGGCACTGCTCTAGGTGTAATTTATTCATCTCATGCGCAGGGCAAGGTTGAGCATGTTTGGGTAGATGAGACTCGCCCTGTTAATCAGGGGGGTAGGCTTACGGCCTGGGAATTGTTGTTTGCAGGGGTTCCTTCACAGCTCATTTGTGACAACATGGCAGCCTTTGTCATGGGTGAAGGGTTGGTAGATGCTGTGGTTGTGGGTGCTGACCGTGTCTGTGCAAATGGGGATGCTGCCAATAAGATTGGTACCTATGGACTAGCCATTATCGCCAAAGAACACGGAATACCTTTCTACATCGCTGCACCTAGTACAACCTTTGACTTAGAGCTAACAGAGGGACGTCAGATTGAAATAGAAGTACGCGACCAGCGCGAAATCGAAGGAGTCACTGTCAGTGGAGTCTTTGATGCACCTAGTCCAGAGATTAATGCTGCCTTTGAAAAAATGACAGCAGATGGTCCTGCAGAGCTGCCCATGTCAAAGGGGCATCATATGACTGTTATGCGCAAAGGTGGAGGATTTGCCTTTGACGCTTGGTTTAAAAATACGCCAACGCACGTACAGTGCTTCAATCCTGCCTTTGACGTAACTCCAGCAAAGTATATAACGGGATATATCACGGAACGCGGAGTGATTACTGCTGAGGAAATAAAGCGCACGTTTGGGAGTGAGTCACCAGGCCCTGCCTAACGTGGCTACACGTACTTCTTTTGTACCTGCTTTGAGCAGTGCTTGAGTTGCAGCTTCTGCTGTGGCACCTGTAGTAAAAACATCATCAATGAGCAAGATCTTACGGGGAGGGGACTGGTAGGATTCTTGCCCATTGATGATGTTTTCTTTAGTTCTGCCACTTTGTGTTTGCAAGACTCCGCAAGTACCATCTGCTTTTGTGACGCTTGCGTTTTCGATGGTGCAGGCAAATTGTATAGACGCATCCATTCTTTCTTTGCGCTTGAGCCCTCTCTGGTCATGAGTTTTTAGTTGTGTCTGCTGCTTGAGTAGAGATATGGCTGGTAGCCTTAAGTGCTGTGCAGCTTTGTGCGCGAGCAGTTCCCCGTGGTCAAAGCCTCGTCGCTTTAGTGCTTCCTTTGTTGCAGGAATCCAGCAGATTGCATCTGTCCACTGGTTCCATCTTTTATGGACGCACTCTGCCAAGAGAAATCCAAAGACGTCTGCAAGTCGTCGTTCGTTTGCGTCTTTGTAGAGCACAATTGCCCGCGCAAGAGGGCCATCAAGGATGCTTAAGGCTAGTGCTCGCGTAAAGCTATAGTCTACTCCCCAGCATTCAGTGCAGGTGAGAGCACCATAGGGGCCTGCACACTTGGGGCAAGATTGGCTCTGCACATAATTGCGATGAAGGCTTTCTAGGCACTGAGAACAGAGAAGCGTTCCCTGTCGTTCGCACCCAGCACAACGAGTGGGAGCAATCAATTCTCCCAATGCAGCTCCTAGAGTTGAGTTCAATATGTTATCCGCAAGACTCATGTCATCATCCTAGCAAGAGAGGATTAAAACTTGATAAAGCTCTGGTTAAGCCATAGTTAAATGTCGGCTAAATTATCGCTAAGCCAGAATTAAAATTCTGTAAAGT
>WQVS01000133.1 GCA_009785705.1 Coriobacteriia bacterium | reverse complement strand
CCGGTGCCCAGGAGCCGGATGAACCACCATACCTGCTTCCTTTGACAAGACGATGACCTCATCATCTTCATAGCGAATGTCTAAGGGAATAAACTCAGGTTCAAGCGTTGTTACGCGTGGGGGCGGAATGGATACGACAATCTGCTCTCCCACTGAAACAAGATGCTTCTTTGTGCGCAGTTCACCATCGACAGTAACAAGTCCTTCATCGATGTAGCGAACCGCACGCGAGCGTGTCTCAACATCAGGCAATGAGCCAACTAACACGTCAAGACGCATTCCCGCATCCTCATCACTTGCAGTGTGTGCGATGCGGCGATCAATAATGTGATTGAGATCAGTCACGTTAGAATCACTCATACTATTCGCGACTCTCCTCATCTTCGATAGCTGTTTCCCACTTTTGTAATCGCAACTCAAGGCGCTCTAGTAAGCTAAGCTTTGGAGCAATCTCTTCCGCTGGATCGTCCTGCAATAGGGCAGGCTCTGTCGAAATCTCAGCGGTTGCTCCATCAGGCAATGCAACTCTCTTGCTGGTAAAGAGTTCACTCTGCTTAATTTGTCCCGATAGGAACAATAGCCAGACTGCAAAAAGGACGCTGCCTACGGTAATGCCAATATCAGCCACATTAAATATGGCAAAGTTGATTGCGCGAAAATCAAACATATCAACAACGGCACCTGAAACCAGACGATCAATGGTGTTACCTAAGGCACCTGCTACAAGCAAAGCAGTTCCTGCCACAGGCATCCAGTGTGTCGGTCTTTCTGAGAACCAATACCACACAACAATTAAAGCCAAGAACACCATAGCTATATAAAACATCCAAAACTGCCCCTGCATCAAAGAAAATGCTGCACCCGTATTGCGCACAGAGGTCAGATGGAAAATACCTTCCCACAAGGGAATGCTTTCGCGCAGCTCCATAAAGTGCACTACTGCCTGCTTCACGACAAAGTCAAGCAACAGCCAAAAGACCGCTATGGCCTGAAACATTTTTCTAGGCTGCTTTAACAAGGGGCAAACCTATTGTGCATCCAGCTGTGTCAGAACATCCGCGCA
This sequence comes from Coriobacteriia bacterium, assembly GCA_009785705.1. Classification (GTDB taxonomy): domain Bacteria; phylum Actinomycetota; class Coriobacteriia; order WRKU01; family WQUG01; genus WRBW01. Next base: position 1,884 of record WQVS01000133.1, on the reverse strand, counting down.
ACGTGCGCAGACATCAGGATAGGCAGAATCTGTACCGAGCTCACGGTAATTCCAGCAGCGAGGACACTTCTCTAGCACTGTCTTTTCAACTTGCACCACAACACTGCCAGAACCATCCGAATCATCGTCGCTGGAAAGCTCTTCGAGGACTATTCCGCCAACAATAAACAACTCTTCAAGAGCTGCAGTCTCACAGGAACGGAGTGTATCCAATACGCCCACAGGAGCCTTTATCCTCACAATAGCTTCCTGGCTCTTGCCAACGATGCCCTCTGTACGTGCATCTTCAAGCTTTTGCGTTACTGCATTGCGCACTTCAAGAACCTGTTCAAACACAGCATCGATTGCAACAACTTCCTCATCACACAGTTCAAGTTCAAATTCTGGCCAACCACAAAGATGGACACTCTCTATCACATTTCCTGAAGCATCCAACTTCCACTCATCTGCCATGAAGCTCCATGTTTCTTCACAAGTGAATGCCAAAACAGGTGCAAACATCTTTACAAAGAGTCTCAGTGCAGCAGCAAGTACCGTTTGCGCACTACGGCGCTCACGAGAATCCGCACTGTCTGAATAGAGTCGATCCTTCAGTACATCAATGTAGAGTGCAGAGAACTCGCCGAGGAAATCCAAAGCCTCACGTTGAGCCAGGTAAAATCTCCAGTCATCATTGTATTCAGTTACTGCCTTATGCAGGCGAGCAAGGCGAATCATCCAATATTTGTCTGTTTGCAGTAGCTCGCGGTGTGGCAATGCATCAGTCGCAGGGTTAAAGTCATAGGTATTGCCCAGCAAAAAACGTAGGCTATTGCGCACGCGTCTATAGGCATCACTAACGCGTGTCAAGATTTCATCGGAAACGCTAACATCTCCGCTGGAATCCATGGTTGCTACCCACATTCGCACAATATCAGCACCCAGCTTACCCGTAACATCAATGGGCGATATAACGTTACCTATGGATTTGCTCATCTTACGACCATCGCCGTCAACGGTGAAGCCGTGTGTCATAAGATTTTCCCAAGGAGCCATTCCATACGCGCCAACACTCGTAAGATAAGCAGATTGGAACCAGCCACGATGCTGATCAGTGCCCTCTATGTACATCTGCGCTGGACGCTGCAGCTCAGGTCGTGTTTCAAGTACAGAGGTGTGAGAAACTCCTGATTCCCACCACACATCAACAATGTCGCTCTCTGGCTGCAAGTCAGTACTACCGCATTTTTCACAGGCGGTACCAGCAGGCAAATAATCGGCAGGATCGGTCGTAAACCAGGCATCTGCACCTTTTGTTTTAAAAAGCTGGATAATCGCATCAAGTGTTGCCTCATTTGCGACGACTTCACCGCAAGGCTTACAACGATGAGCAGGAATGGGAACACCCCATGAGCGTTGACGCGAAATACACCAATCCGGTCTACCTTCAATCATGGCTGACATACGATTCTTGCTAATGTCAGGAATCCAGCGGAAGCTCTCAGTTTTTGACAGTGCCGCATCGCGCAGCCCTTGTCTACCGTCATCACCATCTGCGCCTACAGCAAGACCAGGATGATCCATTGAAACAAACCACTGCTCTGTTGCGCGGAAAATCACAGGCTTTTTACAGCGCCAGCAGTGCGGATATGAATGATCAATCTTGCTCTCTGCAAGCAAGACATTCTTATCTTTAAGGTATTCGATAATCTTTGGATTTGCCTTGTAGATATGTAGTCCCTCAAAAGGTCCTGCATTCAAGTCAAATACACCGTTTTCTTTCACGGGCATAATGGTATCAAGTCCCCACTTTTGCCCCATAAGATAATCCTCATGACCGTGACCTGGCGCCGTGTGCACAGCACCCGTACCAGTAGTTAGTTCAACATGCTCACCTATTACTAT
>WQVS01000132.1 GCA_009785705.1 Coriobacteriia bacterium | reverse complement strand
TTGGCTGCTGATGAGCGTGCCTCTATTGAGCTCGTTGTGCACCGAGCCCTGTATCACGGTGTTCCAGGAACCAGGGCAGTTGTTCATGCGCATTCATTGTTTACCACCTTACTTTCCCTAAAGCAGGACTCTATTGAGCCGCTTGACAGCGAATCTAAGCATTTTATTCCCTGTGTGCCTGTTCTAGATGTGAAAGAGACTATTGCGTCTGCAGAAGTTGCAGAACTTTTGCCTCAATTGATGCGCGATACTGATTGCCCTGTAGCTGTGATTAAGGGGCACGGCCCCTTTGCTGTAGGAAAAGATTTGGATGAGGCCTGGCGCTATATTTCTATATTAGAGATGAGCAGCCGCATGATTCATCTCTTTAATCAATAGTCTATAAAATTGATACTATTTCCTAATTTGCGTCAAGCTTTTTGATAAAAAGAACACATCTATTTCTTCAATTAATGATACAATAGAATCACAGAATAGTTTACATTTCTAGGGTTTAAGCCCTTACGTGATTCGCTCGCGATTATGACCGTTTGTGTGGCAACACACAACTATAGATAGTATAGGTTTTAGCGATGGTCAAAGGGGGTGAATGTGCGCAATTCCATCGATTATCACCTATAACACAAGCGATTCAGACCAATTTTTTGAGACCGTCCAAAGCTCAAGGATTGATTATTCTCTTATCGCAAACATGAAGATTCAAAGGGGAAGAGATCATGACAAAGAAAACAGCACATTCAGACATCGTCTGCACGTATGATGCAGAAAAGCAAAGTATTGCTTGGTTTGACACAAGTGAAGGGCAAGTAAGCTTTATTGGTTATGGCAGCACTGCTCCCGAGAGCACAAGCGGTTTTGATCAGTCAAGTGAGCCTTGGTTCGTGTCGGGCGTAAGTCTTGTTGGTCAAGAAGATGTTAAGAAAGAAGATGTCACAGTATAACCAGTACACATCTACATACTGCATTTGTTGTTAAGGGTTTTCACGTATAATTAACCCTTATGACAGAAACAGCATATAACTACGACTTTTCAAACCTAGGCTATAGCGGCAGGGTTCAGGCAGATTATGAGCGACTTGTCAAAGAATTAGACTTAGGCAGTGATGATGGTAGCAGCGATAGCAGCGATGCAAAGCTGATTCTTGAGCCAGCGCGTATCGTAAAGGTTGATCGTGGCTTTCCTTTAGTAGCTGCGCAAAGTGGTAGCTACCGCACGGAACTGTCTTCAAGCCTTGCAAAAATTGCGCGCAAGGATGCACTTTCGCGTCCTGCAGTTGGTGATTGGATTATACTCTCCCGTCCTAAAAATCATGAATTTGGTATTGTTGAGGCATTTTTACCGCGGTATTCTAGCCTAAAGAGACGTGACCCCCTAGAGCGCAAAAGTGCGGGCTTTGCCCCAGCACAGCAGGCAGTTGGTCAGATTGTTGTCTCAAATATTGATCTCATATTTGTAGTTCAGGCGCTAAGTTCAACATCATGCAGTGTTAATCTGGCACGCTTGGAACGTGAGTTAGTTTTGGCCTTTGAGTCTGGTGCAAAACCTGTCGTGATACTGACAAAGGCAGATTTGTGCCCTGATCCAGAAGCTTCAATTCGCTTTGTGTCTCAGTCAAGTGCTGGCATTCCCATAATCCTAGAAAGTGCCGTAACAGGTCTGGGAGTCACAGAAATTAGGCGCCTGATTGAACCAGGAGTGACGGCATCTCTTTTAGGTGCATCAGGGGTAGGAAAGTCAACACTTATCAATAGGCTGTTAGGACATGAGCGTCAACAAACAAAGGCAGTTAGAGAAAGTGACGATCGAGGCCGCCACGTAACTGTAGCCCGTGAACTTATAGAGTTGCCCTTGAAAGACGATCCAGAGGGAGAAGGTTCTACGGGCGGCGGAGTAATAATCGACACGCCAGGCATGAGATCATTGGCTTTATGGCAAGCAGACGAAGGCATAAGTCTGGCCTTCCCAGAGATTGCAGAAGCTGCTCATAGTTGCAGGTTTGCTGACTGTGCCCATAACAATGAACCAAAATGTGGGGTAAAGGCAGCAGTAAAGCTGGGCGATATTGATGAGGCTCGCTATCTGCGCTATCTCAATTTGGTAAAAGAGCTAGCAGAGGCTTAAGCAGGATGTGTTTCTGGTTAGATGGATGACGAATCACAGAATAGCAATGCTGCATGGACTATTGGACGCGCCTTCAATTGGACACGTGACTATCTGGCCAGCAAAGAGGATAAGCAAGCAAGATTAAGTACAGAATGGTTGTTGGCTGATGCTTGTGGCCTGTCTCGCCTAGAAGTCTATACGCAATTTGATAAACCCTTAAGTCCTGATGAGCGTGATATCTTGCGCGAATCGGTGCGCCGCCGCGCCACGGGTGAACCCTTGCAGTACATTGTAGGTGAAGTAGGCTTTAGGTATCTGACGATAAAAGTTCATCCAGGTGTACTTATTCCAAGGCCAGAAACTGAAGTGTTGGTAGACCTTGCCTTGAAATCGCTTCCTGCACAGGAGGAGGGAAGGTCACTGCAAGTCCTCGATCTCTGCACGGGAAGCGGCTGTATAGGTCTAGCTTTAGCTTCTGAACGTTCTGATGTACAAGTTACAGCCACAGACATTTGCCCTAAAGCAGTGACACTTGCACAAGAAAATGCTCAAATCAACAAGTTATCAGATCGATTCAAGGCGGTAGAGGCAGACTTATTTCTCCCGAAGGAGTACACAGCTGAGCAATTCGACCTAATAGTTTCGAATCCTCCTTATATTCCTTCAGCAGGCATGGATGAGCTCCCCAAAGAAGTAGCAGACTTTGAACCGTCTCTTGCCTTGTGCGGCGGGGAAGACGGACTTGACATAGCAAGAAGAATACTGAGCGAGGCTCCAAAGTATCTAAAGGAATCTTCAAGAATAATTTTAGAACTAGATGTGCGAAATGCACCCCTTGCTGCTGATTTT
>WQVS01000131.1 GCA_009785705.1 Coriobacteriia bacterium | reverse complement strand
CTTCACCATCATCGCCACCATCAGGTGTGATGCCTTAGTAGCGCTGACAGGTGCTGACAGGTGATTAAGTCACATAAAGCTAGGAAAGTTTAATCAGGTAAGGGGTACTCCACTTCAAGAGTACCCCTTATTTTTGTTTTGCAGGGCTTTCTTAGCAACTTGCTCTACTGTCTGATTTGTTGCGGCCCATTGTACCTAGATTTTGCGCTTGCTCTCTATGCTCTAAATCTTGTGATTTGCATAAATATTACGACGTGATACTGTTTGTGTAAATTTTAATGCAGAATAAGGGTGAGTCTACAGTGTCTGAGATTGTCCCAAAAGCCGATATTCGCTGTCCCAGAAATGGGATAGGAGGAAATTTTAAGTACGTGGTGGGCGATACTGGATTTGAACCAGTGACCTTGGCCTTGTAAGGGCCCTGCGCTCCCGCTGCGCCAATCGCCCACGTAATGAACAGCAATTACATAATTGCGAAAGCTATTGTATCATAGACATCTATGAGGAAGTCTATAGTAACAGGCTTGATTTTTTTCACGACCGCGCTGCTGTTAGCGGGGTTGTTCTTTTTTGCCATAAACCAAGGCAGCATCCAAGTTACCTTCGTAGAACTACTACGCGGATTGTTTGTTGAACCCGACCCTAATGTCGCGGCAATCTACGACCTGCGCTTCCCGCGCATTCTTGTTGCAATGCTGGGAGGGGCTGCACTTGCTGTAGCAGGTGCCCTCTTTCAGGCAGTTCTGCGCAATCCCGTTGCAGACCCTTCGATTATCGGTATCTCTAGTGGGGCTGCACTGACCTCTATTCTTGTGGTCGGACTCTTTCCCATGCTCTATTTCTCATCGCCACTTTTCGCGATTGGGGGAGGGCTCATAACCTTTGCCATTGTATATTCGCTGTCCTATCAAGGTGGCCTTGCCCCAATGCGCGTAGTGCTGGTAGGTATTGCTGTTAACGCAGTATTGGTTGGTCTAGGCGAAGGAATTGGCGTCCTCATGGGGGGAGCTGGACCTGCAGGTAGCATCAGTTTTTCTGGAAACCTCTCGATGCTGACTTGGAATGATGTAAGGATGCTTGCCTATTACGTGACCCCTACGCTCTTGGCAGCGACACTTTTATCCGGCCGCTGTAACCTGCTTGGGTTAGAAGATGACACGGTTCGCTCACTAGGTGTGAACGTAACCCTCCTGCGCGTGATGGTGTCCTTTGTGGCAGTTACCTTGGTGTCTTTGGCAAGTGCAGTTATGGGAGTCATTGCCTTCCTGGGTCTAATAGTGCCCCATGTTGCCCGTCTCTTTGTGGGAAGTGATAATCGCATTCTTCTTCCATACTGTGCTTTGGGTGGCGCTTTCTTGATGCTTTTAGCTGATACGGCTGGTCGTCTGATTGCTCATCCCTTTGAGATACATGCAGGAATCCTGATGGCCATTGTTGGTGGCCCTCTGTTTATTGTGCTACTGCGCAGTAGGAGCAATTTCCATGGCTAAGCATCAGAACATAGCTAACGAAACAGGAAATATCTTCGAGGTACGCAACCTGTCCTTCTCCTACGCACAGGAACGCATCTTTGACGATATTTCTTTTGACATTAAGCAGGGCAAAATCACGGCATTGATGGGGGCAAATGGTGCCGGTAAATCAACGCTCTTTAAGCTGCTGGCAAAGAACCTCAAGTCTGAATCTGGCTCGCCTATCAAATTGGATGGGCGTGACCTGTCATCTTATCGTCTTAGTGAACTTGCAAAAAAGCTTGCTGTAGTATGGCAAAACAATCGTGCCCCGCACGACATAACGGTTCATGATCTTGTGGCATATGGACGCGTTCCTCACAAGAAGGCTTTCCAGTCGATGACGCATGAGGATGAGGCCGCCATTGCAGAAGCTCTGCAGTTTTGTGACTTAGAAGATTTCGCGCAGCGCCGCATGCAGGAACTGTCTGGTGGGCAGCAGCAACGTGCTTGGATTGCCATGGGTCTTGCTCAGCAGACTCCTGTTATGTTCTTTGATGAGCCGACCTCCTTTTTGGATGTACACTATCAGGTAATGGTTTTGCGCCTAATACGCAAGTTGAATCGCGAGTTAGGCTTGACCGTTGTGGTAATCCTGCATGACATAAACCAATCCTTCGAGCTGTGTGATGAGCTAATTGCACTACGCCCTGATGGATCGCTGATACAGGGAAGCACGCTGGCACTAGCAGATGAGGACTTCTTGCGTGAAATCTACAATACTGACTTGAAGGTTGGCAAAATAGACGACCAAATGGTCGTTCATGCTCCTATTTAAAAGGGGCTTTCGTAGGGGATAACGGCTACTTTTTTGTGTCTGCAGTAGGGCTGTCAATTGTAACAAAATGTTACAATTTTGCCACCTCGAAGGTATCCACTTTCTGCTCGCTAGAACGTATAATTGAAGACTTGATTTGTGTGTTGTTTTGTCGTGTCATTTTGACGCTATTTTATGTATAAGGCGAAAGGTTTTGGATTAATGAGAAGATCCTTGGTCGTGAAGCAATCTCTAGCTAAGTTCTTAGCAATTATCATGTTAACAATTCCAGTTTTGTCGATGGCTCCTCCAGCTGCATTTGCAGACGAGTCGCTGGATGCTGCTGTAGCGCTTTTGGAGAGCATTGAGTCTACAGATACAGCACCAGTTGCTCCTGCAGAACCCGTTGAGCCAGAAGTAGAGATTGAGGCTCCAGAGGTAGAGGCGGATCTAGAGTCAGAAGCTCCTGCAGTAGAAGTGAGCCCAGAGACAGAAGCTTCAGATGCGGAGTCTGACCAAAAGGTAGCAGCCACTGATGAAGCAGAAGAGGCTGACATAGAGGAACTTGACGAAGAGGTTGAAGAACTTGAGGAGACTCTAACACCAGGCAGATATCGCATACCTATCACTATGCTTATGAGTGATAATCTATCAAATGTATCAAGTGCTTTTGATAACTTCTACAATCACGCAATCATTGATGTAGCTGCAAATGGAACG
>WQVS01000130.1 GCA_009785705.1 Coriobacteriia bacterium | reverse complement strand
TGGCGTGCAGGAGGGGCGACTGTTCCTGCCAATACAGGAGACTTATTCCTCTACTCTGGTACATCTCGCGTTCAGTCGACTACTTCTATAGATGGTGGTCAGGTTACCATGTTTGCCGTGTGGAACACTCAGACAACACGCAACTTCCAAGAGATGAACCCCAATTTAACCTTTACGCCCTGGTGGAGCAGGCTAGATGGCTCAGGACATTCTGGTGGGACAGCGATGCGCACTACCAGAGCAGGACAAGAGTTGACCTTCCGCTTTAGAGGCACAAGTATTGAATTCTTAACGCAGCTAGGGCCGAATAACGGATCCTTCGATGTTTATATTAATGGCACCCGCAGACACAGAATCAATACCCACTCTGCGACTACGCGCAACCAGCAGACAGTTGCAAGAGTGACGGGCCTCGCTGACAACCAAAACCACACCGTGCGCATTATCTCAAGGGAGACAGGTGGTCGCTCGCGCGTAGTGATCGATCGTATTAGTGTGACTGGCCCTTCTCCATCAATTAGTGCCTGGCCTGCGCGAACAGAACCGACCATTAACAGATCAGTGAGATCGCCCAATCATGGAGCAGGGGCATTCCAGTCTGTTAGGTGGATCATGCTGCATCACACAGCATCCAATAATACCTCTGGCGAAATTTCATGGCTGACTAATCCAAACTCACGTGTTTCGTACAACTACCTTATCGCCAAAGACGGACGTATCTGGGAGCTTGTTCCACCAGGCAGACGTGCCTGGCATGCAGGAGCAGGTCCAGGGGCACCTTGGGGCATTGCCGATAACAATATGAATGCTTGGTCTATAGGCATCAGTCTCACCAACCTAGGTAATGGGCGCGATCCCTACCCAGAAGCCCAATTGCGTTCACTTGAAAATCTCATTCGCCACTTACGAGGAACTTACGGACATGTACCCGTCATTGACCATAAAATGTGGGCACCTGGTCGCAAGCCCGATTTGTCAGCGAATTTCCCCTTCTCGCGCTTTGGTTTCTCGAGTCCTGCACCTAGGTCATTGATGGGCTCTTTCGACGCTGAATGGGTAGACCAAAATGGCTTAGGAGGAGAAGTAGGTGATGAGAACTGGATACTAGTAGAACCTGACTGGTCAGACGATGACTTCATCTTAGAATTTGAGGATTGGGATGGGGATTCTGGCCTCATTGAAATGCTGTCAGCCGAAGGCTTCCTGCGTCTAGAAGACTTAGAGGACGCCAACCATTCAGACGGCCTTGAGCCTGAAGACAGTGACTAGCTTCATCTATACAAAAAGCAAGGCACGAGATAGAAAGGTACAGAATAGACCGATAGGACTCGGCTCACTAGTCTCTTAAACAGAAAGACCCTAGCAAAATCTGCTAGGGTCTTTTTTCAGAGTCTTTATGTGTGCCATTTGTCCTAATATCCCCCTTCGCATCCGGGGAAATCCAAAGCACTGCTTGTACTAAAAGCGAGTTGGCTTATAGAAAGATTTGACGCGGGCGATAATCTCTACGCCATCATCGTTTGCCTCTATTATCATCTGATTAATCAAGCCTTCTTTTACCTCTATACTCATAGGCAGATGCAGGTCACGAAACTTTTTGTCGTTGGCGAGACTCTTCTTCACTTTTAATGCCGGTTTATAATTTTTAATTTCTGCTGAGCCAAAGGGAACGTAGAAGGTGAGCTTTTCGCCAAACTCCTGAATAAACAAGTAGCGCATTCCTGTCGCCCTACAAATCTGTCGGATAGTTCTGGGCTCATACAGGATGGTCTCGCTTACCCCGAATTCTTGCACTGCTTTTTCGAAGCTTGCCTTTACTTCATCATTTTTGAATATCAATTCTTTAGTCATGTTGAGACCTCCAATCCCTGTTCAGTTTTCAAATTCCAAGACGAAATGCTTCACTTCTATGATAGCAAACCTATTCCTTCGGTCTACCCCACATGTCTAAGGCTTTCAGGATAAAGTTTCTTTCTATTATCGCAGTAAAGGAATATTTCTCACTAAGCATATTAAGCACAAATACTATCAGCACATGAACAGGGAGCAGTATCCACAGGCCCGTAACAGCATAGAGCCCCATGAGTGCTCCTGCTGGATTTGCCCCCGCATCGCCCAGCATTGCACGACCCCCTGCGTCAAAGCGCCAAATGGCAAATATAGGACCAAGTGCCCACAGTAAGTAGATAAACTTTTCTGCAGTCACTTCCCAAGGATTCCATATCCCTGTGACAGCCGCGATAACAAATATTGAACAAGCCGTGATAAAGAAAATTTGAGCAAGCAAGACTACATATACCTTGCCTGCACGGGCGGGTCTCAGGTCAAACAAATTGACAAGATTTGCACCCAGCGCAATAGCGCACATTGAGAGAAATATCCAGAAAGCATCAGAGGCATTCAGAGTCCAGACACTGCCATCAAAAAACCCATATCCGTTGGCGTAGACAGCCACAACCAAAGATACAAGACCAATACCTAGAACCTTTGCCATGCCTGTAGTCATCTTGCCACGAAACAGTGCTTTTAGATGTCCTTTAAAGCCACCATCACCTCTTGCGCCAAAGCGATCATCGAGCCAGCCAAAAAAGAAGCAGATTACCACAAGAGGAATCGCCAAAACAAAGAAGGTGCTATTAAAAGTATAGCTCTGTGCTAACTGCAGCAGAGTTTGGGCAAAGCCCGCATCAGCGATCGGGCCAATACTTCCGCCCTCAGCAATTAGGTTGGGCAAGACCGAAGCAAGCCAACTACCCTTGAGCAGCATTACGAAAAGTGATACAGCCCAAACAGGCCAGACTAGCGCCAGTCCATAGCTAACAGTATTGCCCGCATAGTTAGTGGTCTGCTGTTTTCCGGACTTAAAGCGTGCCGCCATGATAAGCTTCATGGCAAGCCAGGGAATAAGCCAGCCCCCTAGTAAGGCAACAAATATTGACAGCACAACTGCCATATTAGCTACACGCCCTCAGCTGTGGGTGCACTCTCTTGCTGAAGCTTTTGCTTAGCTTCCTCTTTCTCTTCCTCTTTCACAGCAG
>WQVS01000129.1 GCA_009785705.1 Coriobacteriia bacterium | reverse complement strand
GAACGTATCGCAAAGACTCCTGTAAAGATTCTTGCTCCCTTGGGGTTATGCATTGTTCCTGCAGTTTTGATTCTGCTTATGGGGCCAATCATGTCGCAAGTTCTGCAGGGCTTCCAATTGTGACTTTAGGAATTATTTGTTGTTGGCAAATGTTAGAGAAGAGGAAAAGGAAGGTACAGACGGTATGGAAAAGTTAAATGAAGTAGAAAAAACAAGCAAAATACGAGACCACTTTCAACTATGTTTCTGGGGAAAGTTATCGACATTAGGTACACGGTGGTATCACAAGGCCAAGTCAGACTCAGGGCAAGGTGTGGCAGAGTACGTCATCATCCTAGCAGTGATTGTTATTGCCTGCATCATTCTTGCGATTGCCTTTCACGAGCAACTGACGAGTGTATGGGAAAGTATCACACAACAACTAGGCGCAATAGTCTAGCTGGTGAAGGCAGATGGCACAGATGAGAATCTTGGCAGATAACTTCGCAGAAAAGCTTGCAGTGTGCGTCCAAGCTCTTGGTAAAGGCACTAAGGATAAGGCCAAACTTTCCTGCAGTCAGGGACAGGCAAGTACAGAGTACATTATTGCAGTATTTGTTGGTCTTGCAATCGTACTAATCTTGGCTGGGCTGTATGGATATTTTGCCATGGCAGGAAGCGAACAAGGAAGCCATAGTAGTAAGACCTATTTGCGAGCCCCCTATACTCTGCCTTCGCAGGGTTCAGGAAGTGAACAATGGATAAAAGACCTTATCGTTCACTAGCTTTGCGCTTAGCAAAAGGGGACAGAGGGCAGGCGCTTGTAGAGCTTCCCTACGTGATTTTGCTGAGTTGCGCACTTGTGCTGCTTACCGTACAGCCACTTGTCTTTCTGTATACCCAGATGGCCTTAGGTCAAATTGCCTCTGGTATAGGGCGCATTGTCGCAACCGAAGCTGCGACCCCCGCTGGGGGAAGAGAGGTACTTATTCGTGCCTATGCTGCCGACAAGCTTGAGGGATTACCCCAAGGGAAGGCTTTTCGAGTTCCAGGAACCTTGCGCATTGAAATTGCAGGAGATGCCCAATCAGAACAGATAGAGGTTGTTGTTTCTGTAAAGCAAGAGCCTCTGCCCTTGATGGGACTTTTGCTAGGGGCAGGCATTGGAGAAGACATAGAGGTTAGTGGCCGTGCATTTACCCGTGGGGCACAGGTAGGTGTTGAAGGGACGCCAAGGGGCGCACCACAGCAGTATGGAAACCTTCGACCATGAGCAGCATAGACGTGTTTGGCCATAGGCAGTGCCGGCATGTTCGATCGCAGGCAAGAAATTGAGAGCAGTAGGGAAGTGAGAAACAATGACACTTAGATGGTTCAAGAACGAGGAAGGTTCGACTTCCCTTACTGTTGTGCTGGGGATAATGCTCAGCATGGTACTGCTTGCCTCTAGTGTGCAGTGGTATTGGACGAACTCCTCTTCGTCAGATATTCAGACGGTGGCAGATGTTGCGGCCTTGTCGGCAGCTGACGTCACGGCAAAGTCCGTCATGCTAGTCCAGGCCTTGGATGCCTTGCTGCTGTCGGCAAATCTTTTCGGTTTGGTGCTGCATGCCGTGACGATAGTGGCAGGGCTCTTGACCGTGCTTAGTGCCCCTGCAGGTGGGGCAGGTGCTGCTGCTTTTTTCGAGCGATCGCTTCAGTTCAATAAGGACTATAGTGAGAAGCGACGACGCTTTGCCCAAGAGGCTTACAGTTTTGCCTCAAGGATAAGTGATGCAACCCCCTATTTGGCAATGGCACAGGCCTACCAGGTTGCTCAAGAGAACTCTCGTCACCTTGAAGCTTTTAATGGCACGGGCTATACAGCAATCGCCATCCCTTTTCCCGCAAAGGGAGAGGTTCAGCTAACAGGCTTTCCTGAAAGTGAGAATCAGCTGCTTGAAGAGGTCAGCACGGCTAGCGAGAAGAATCGAGAATCCGCACATAGGGTTAAACAGCTTGAGGATGAGGCAGAGGCGGCCATTGATGAATGTTTTCGTTTAGATATCTATCTGCCTGTTGGCACAACGCGCCCCTTCTGGAACCCCTTGTCGGCCATTGATGATTTTGGCAGAGGCTGGTCAGAGCTTAAGGCAGAGTCAGCTCCATCAAAGACAGGTCTCATTCCCATTACTGATGCAGGCTCTAACAGAGATATTCTGCAAGAGCGTTACCACCAGGACTACCGAAGTCTTGCAGACTCTCTGGATTCTAACCTTCGGACGACTTTGAATATTGCAAGAGATTCAAAAGCTGCAAATGTTCAGGACATGAGCGTAAGTGCATTGCTCAGTTCAGCAAGGCAGGAACGCATCTATTTAGTAGTGCACGAACCAGGTGAAAGAAAGGCCTATCACAAGCAGTCGAATTGCTTTGGACTCTCGAATGCTGGTGAGATACGAGGTCATACTCTGAGCTATGTGATGGGAGATACAAATCATCCTCCCTGTCTGCTTTGTTCGCCAACTCATTGGCAGGCCTTGGAGGCATGGGAGCAACGACTAACAGACTATGTTGCTGCTTGGAATCTTGAGGCAGCTGCACTACGCAGATGGTATGCCGCAGAACAAGAATTGCTTGTAGAGCAGGATGCGATTCAAGAAAGAACAGAGTCAGCCCTAAAGCGCCTGATGGAAGAGGCTCAAAGCTATCTGCTGGGTGGCAGATTGACCTATACCCCCGCAGGAGCAAGGGGTTATCTTTGCATCGTGATATCAACACAAGAAAGAGAGCTCCCTGACTTTACCCTGCCTGCTTTGACTGATTCTGGCGATGTTGTTTTGGGTAGGCAAATTGCGATGGCAGGTGCCAGACTGATGCCTTCTGAATCGGAATCAACGATTCCTGACCTTCTTTCGAGCTCTCATGACTTAGCAGAAAAGGGTACGGAAGAAGGCTTTGCAGGCTTGATGCGCAATCTAGTTAGTGATGAGGGATTGGGCGACAGCGGGGGCAATGCCAGCAGCAGTGGCAACAATAATGGCGCCAGCGGTGGAGACGGGGGAATAGCAGGCTTCCTCTTAAGGATTTGGGGT
>WQVS01000128.1 GCA_009785705.1 Coriobacteriia bacterium | reverse complement strand
TTTTCTGCAATCTCTGGAGTAATCATCGTAGCGTTAGTACCTACTACAGGCATAGCACCCTTTTCATGGCAGTAATCAATAATGTCCCAAATATCATCGCGCAGCAGTGGTTCGCCACCTGTCAGGATGATAATGGGATTTGATATTGTCACAATATTATCGATTACCTTTTTGATTTCATCGAGAGACAATTCACCTTCATAGGTGCCATAACGCGAAGCTGCACGGCAATGAACGCAATTCAAGTTGCAGGAGCGCGTAATCTCCCAGGCAATAATGCGCGGAGCCTTAACTCCTGTGCGTTCTTGATAGGCAATAGCTTCAGGTCCACCACCAGGTCTAAAGCCAACGCTACGTGCACCACCGTGACGCTGTCGCGCGCTGCCAGCACCCTTGCTGCCATTACCATGACCGTGAGGACACTTTCCTGTAGTCATACCTTTTCCTAGCGGAGGATGCCCTGGAGGCATGCCTTTACCCTGTAGAGGAATGGCTGCTCCCTCTACACCACAGCCCTCAAGTGCTACCATGGCATCAGCCATAGCCTGTTCATCAATTTCATCAAAATTTGGACGATTTTCATCATTAGACATGTAAGTTGTACTCCTTAAGTCTTGTCGTAAACTTTTATATCTTTACCTTTGAACCTCGCGAGGCTCAGGTCCTATGTAAGCGTGAGGCTTGCTGCATGAGTGAATGTAAGCGACCAATTGGTCGTGTCATTTAATCATGCAGCAAACGAGCCGCTTAGACGAGATCTGAGTCCGCGAGCCAGCGAGCTATATCTTTGGCATGATAAGTGATAATCAGATCTGCACCCGCACGCTTAAAGCCCATCATTGTTTCCATTACTACTTTTTTCTCATCAATCCAATCATTAGCAGCTGCCGCTTTTACCATGGCGTATTCTCCACTAACATTATAAGCACAGGTCGGATAGCCAAATTCGCGCTTTAGAGAGGAGATAATGTCCATATAGGCAAGCGCTGGTTTGACCATGATGATATCTGCACCCTCACTAACATCAAGAGCAGCCTCACGAATAGCTTCGTCAGCATTGGCAGGATCCATTTGATACTGAGCGCGGTCCCCAAATGAAGGTGTTGAATCTGCCGCATCACGGAAGGGTCCATAATAACCACTGGCATACTTTGCGCTGTAGGCCATAATAGGCGTATTGATGAAGCCTTCACTGTCCAAGGCCTGACGAATGGCTTCTACTCTGCCGTCCATCATGTCAGACGGAGCAAGCATGTCTGCGCCAGCACGTGCATGAGATAAGGCTACTTGTGCAAGCAATGTGAGGGTTGGGTCGTTTTGTACGTAACCATCTTTGTCTAGTAGACCACAGTGTCCATGGTCAGTATATTCGCAGAGACACACATCTGTAATCACAAAAAAGTCCGGATGGGCAGCCTTGATGACACGTACTGCTTCTTGAACAATGCCATCATCAGCGAAGCCTTCGCTTCCTCGTGCATCCTTATCTGAAGGTAATCCAAAGAGAATTGCAGTAGAGATTCCTAATTGTTTTAGTTCTTGGATTTCGTGTTCTAACTGGTCTAGCGACAATTGGAATACTCCTGGCATTGAGCTAACCTCATCACGCAAGTTAGTACCAGGTTTTATAAAGAGAGGATAAATAAGGTCAGTCGTAGCTAAAGTATTTTCTCTTACTAAAGAGCGAACAGTAGCACTTAGACGTAATCTGCGCGGACGATATTCAGGATAATTCATACTGAGAAACTCCTTGCACTATAGCTGTGAGCAGTTAGTTATGCAGTATTCCATTATAGGTGATTCAAGGGTGCTAGACCTGCTTGAAAGTGAAATACTTGTGTCCAAGATAGGAGAAGATTCCGGCAATCACTAAGCTGAGAAATTGACCTAACAAGGGACGGAATCCCAACAGCACAGTAAAGGAGAAGAGAAGTCCAAAGGTGAGCATTTGTGTTGGGAAATACACACCATAAGCACGAATCGTTTGACGAATGTAAGACCCCTCTACACGGAAAGCAAAATATTTCATCGTGAAAGCACCAATAGGTACACTGATTACCCACACAAGCCATTGAACTATTAAGTAAAAACGAGTGCCGAACCAAGCAAAAATCTGCGAATAGGCATCTGCCAACACAGCGAAAGGTGGCGCCAACAACCATAAACCGAGCGCAAAAAGACCGTAGGCAACCGCAGCGTTAAAACATCCTGCTACAAAAAAGCGCAGTTTCTCACCGTGGGTGCCATTAAAGAGTTTATCTATAAAAGCCCGCACTACCATAGAACTATTATAAGGCACATCAAGTAGGGCGACCTATGAAGCTCGTCATTTCCGCAAAAGACCCTACCGTATAAAAAAATACCCTGCCAACTTGACAGGGTACCTAAGTGAAAAAGCTTGTTAGGATCTAAGAAGACCTAGTAGACGCGTTCTACCTTGCCTGCTTTCATGCATTTAGTGCACACCTTAGCTTTTGTTACCTTACCATTAATACGAGCCTTTACTGGCTGAATATTCGGCAAGAATTTACGGCTGGTTACGCGGTTAGAGTGGCTGACGTTGCGCCCAAAGCTGGGCTTCTTGCCACATACGGCGCATATTTTTGACATGTTGCTACTCCTTGGTATTTCTAAACGGTTTACTTGCGATTGCTCGTCATAAGAATGTCGAACAGAGTATGTTACCACAAGTCGATAATAAGCTTCAAGTGCACATTATTCGATTTCTAAGGAATCATTCTTGTTGCGATTCATTCTTGAAAAATCTAGGCGAACAAAAGATATAGTCGACAGTATCAAGAAAAGTACACCGAACACTACCAGCATCAAGGCAGCATGTAGAGGCTCAATGGTGAAGTTACCTATCTCAAATGCCAGCTCCTGCATAATGAGTTGGTCTGTAGGATCCCCTATGCGTTCCAACACTATGGCGCGGAAGAATATTACCGCATAGGTCATAGGGTTAAAGTAGGCTACCGTAGTCAGAAAGTCGTTAAGCATCGACAGCGGAATATATGCACCTGACAAAAAGGTCATGGGCATGGTAATCGCCATGCTAACTGCCTGGAAAGTTTGAATGTTCTTAGCCTTTGTAGCAATAAACAATCCAAAGCCTGCAAACACCAAGCCAACGAATATCATCGCAAGC
>WQVS01000127.1 GCA_009785705.1 Coriobacteriia bacterium | reverse complement strand
TAAAATGGATTCAGTCTAAGATGTTCCTGACCACGACTTGAAGTGAGGTGACATAATCACGATGAGTGATGCTCCTGTATGTATCTTTAACAGTCTTAGCATGGGTGAAATTGCCCTGTTGAAATCGATGCTTCAATCCGCCGATATCGAGTATTATGTGGAAAATGAGCTGACTACAGGTTTTGGACAAATGATCTCACAAAGTCCTGCTGCAGGTGGCATGAAAATTTTTGTTCGCCCTGAAGATGCAGACGATGCTCAGGAGATTGCTACTTCGCTAAGAGAAGGCAGTCAGGAATAGCACCTCATCCCACCTCAGTTTATTCATAGGATACCGCCGCCACATGACCACTAAGACTAAGAAAATAATCGTTGATATAGGCATGGCAATTTTTATCATTTTGTCGTTTATCAGATGGGATGGTAGTCCCGCCTTCCATATTATTGTTGGAGTTGTGTGTGCAGTATTCTTTACCTTGCATGTCCTATTGCACAGAAAATGGCTTACGGCACAAACGAAGAAGCTTAGTAAAGGAAAGGTAAGCGCAAAGGTTATCAGACTTTATCTGGTTGATGTACTCTTGCTAATTGTGTGGACTATTTCAATCGTGACAGGGATTCTTGCTATCCAACCCTATCTAGTAGACTCAGAAAGCGCCTCGTGGCTTGACAGGATTCACGGCATAACCGCACGCTTAGCTGTCGTGCTTGTCATCATTCATCTTATACAACACTTCAAGCAGATTCGCTCATACTTCAAGGTGCCCAGAAAAGCATCATAGGAGAAGCATCGCAGGGATACGTAACTTCGTAGCATCGCAGCCAGCACAACCCCGCCTCTAGGAGTTCTGCAGAAATTGAGTGCCGACACTTATGGGATCTCTCCCAAGTGCTCTACTTAACCACTCCGCGACTGATGTGCCGTCTTGCATTTTGCTATACAGCAGCTTCGGAGTTCCGGCAAACACATGTGGAGTGGTTCCATCTCGCCTGCTTTTTCCGTAGTCGCTTACGTAATAGTGATAATTGGGAACATCTTTCCGCAAGGCATTAGTGGCATGCACAAGCGTGGTATGAAATTCTTCCAATGCTTGTGGATTTATCGATAGTTTGCCATGATTCATTTTGTACATGACCTCTGTGAGCGCTTTATCCCATACAGAATTTGAGTGCAGGAATAGTGTTGTTGGCGGCATGATGGCCTGTGCGTGCTGAAAGAGGTCAACAATTAAATCCTTGCTCTTGATGGAGGGCAGAAGTTCCGAATTCACCCTCCAGACGTCCCCTGCAACTTCTGGCCAGAGAGAAGAGTGTAGATGGGCACCATCTGCATAGACTATGACCTGATTACAGCTTGGGTAAAGAGATGAGATGTAATGGCAGTGTGCGAGACATCCAAAACCTCCCGCACTTTGTCCCATGATGAGTAGTGTATCAGGTGTTTGAGGAAAGAAATCTTTAAGTAAGTCTAAGGCTGCCGCTGCATTTTGCTGTCCATGATGGTGAAGTATTTTGTTTGAGGTTTGTCCCCTTTTATTCTCGAGGCTTTGGTAGGGGAAGTCGTTATTGCCGATATGAAAGTCGGCAGTCACATAGGGAATATTTAACACATGCCAGTCATGAAGAGGGTTGCGCTTATCACTTGCCTTAAGTAGACCAATATGCGCCAGGCTCAATTGAAGAGGAGATACATCGTTTATGTAGAAGCCTTCTTTCCCGCTCAGGAGCGACCCAATAGTGAGGGGTCGTGCGGCAGTTTCCTCATTCCAGGACAGCCCTCCACCAATAAAATTCACTAGCAATTTGTTAGTCGTGCCCCTTTTCAGGCTAACTCTATAGGGCTTTCCTGTGCTGCTAACATACCCATCCAGGGGGTACTGATACCACTTCTGTGTTTTGGCAGTAGACGAATTCCAGAGAGCGTTCATTGGCGGATTTCCCTTTCGTACTTAAGAGTTGAGTATTTTATCTGGGCGTACTAAGACTATATTCTAAGGGCGGTCTTCCCTTCCGTCTCACTTTGTCCTTACTTGATGATACCAGCATGCTTAACACTCGCTCAATCCTCACTTAGCGCAGATTTAGCCTGTGTTTAACACTGGCTTAGCCAGAGCTTTATCAAGTTTTAATCGCTACTTGCTAGCATGGGCTATGACGGTGTGAATTTCACGGGATACTCTAGTGGCCAGAGGCGGAAGCACTAAGTCACACTTTTCGTTGGCGCACTCGTAAGTCCTAGAAATTCAGCAAAACATATTTATTGTTAAACAGTTTTGTTATACAATAATATCTAACAAAAGGCAGGCCTTGTAATGCAGCATATAGTAGTTCACCCACGCGTGAACCGGAAGCGGCCAGAGATTGAAAACGTAGATGCGATAGCAGCTTGGAGAAATGCGATTGCTGTGAAGCAGAGAAGGCACAGTCAGCCTGTTCAGCATATTGCAGCTGGCGCAGACACAAAGGGACGCATGCTGCAGGTACTTGCTGTCGAGTTTGGCAAGAACGACTTATTAATCTATCATGCGATGAAATTGACTGCCAGCACAAGAAAAGAGCTTGGTCTCTAGCGAGGAGAATGTTATGGCATACGTTCTAAAAGATGGAAGTATCCTTACTGAAGAGATGATTGAGGAATGGGGCGAAGCGGCAGAACGAGGAGAGCTCCCAGGAGGTCCCGATGACTGGGAGTGGGTCATCAAGCCACCTGGACGTCCTCAACTCTATCCCAATGAAGAGCTAGTAACGGTCGCCTTCAAGGTTCCCGCTGCTTTTCGCGACCTAATAGACAGCAAGGCAAAAGAAAACGAAATCACTCGTTCAGACTATCTGCGCAAAGTAGTCAGCACCGCACTAAGTCTGTAAGCTCGCTCGTTGCCGCCACTAGCTGCTTACAGGCTGTAAGCAGCCGCTTTAACTTCGATTTTGAAACCTTGGCAGAGGGCGCCCAAAGAACATGGAGAGACTCGGCTGCCACCCATATTCCTAATGCCTGGCATCTGACTAGGGATAACCGCGGCTGGAACAGCACCTTCCTTTTCCCAGCCCCAGAATTAAGCCCACCTAAGGGAATCATCATGGAACTGGAATCTTGGGATAATGACACAGTAGCAGTCAACATCACAAACAGCAGTGGGGAAGAGTGGACCTACGGCGAACACTTTGCC
>WQVS01000126.1 GCA_009785705.1 Coriobacteriia bacterium | reverse complement strand
TGTACCAGGGGTAGAGTTCCTTCTGGTGTGCGGTGACCCTTGTTGCACGTCTAGTAGAATAGTGGAGTGCGGAGCATAGACTTGTTGACTTTCCCAAGTTAAAAGCAAGACTTTGCTTATGTACCGAGCACTAAACGATATGCAATTAGGAGAAGAACATGGACGGACAGAAGATTTGCTCGCGCTGCGGCAGCGCTGGAGAAAGCAGTGCGATATTTTGCACTGCCTGTGGTCAAAATTTGACGCAGCCCCCTGTTGCGGCTTATCAGCCCTATTCGCCGGGGAACCCTATGCCGCCACAGCAGTATCCGCCAGCCCAAATGCCTTATGGGCAGATACCTCATGAGCAGACACAGAAAACTTCAAAGTCTGTACCTGCTTTGGCTATTGTTGGTATTGTGGCTTTGGTTCTGGTATTTCTTGGGTTTGGGGCTTTTCTTGTTGTGAGTTCATTAAGTGTTTTTGACTCGATGGTGGCAAATGATTTTAGACCTTTGGAGAATGTCAGTGTCAGGGAGGAACTGAGCGATGTTATCCTCTATGACCAAGACATTATTGCGCAGCTCAGCCCAGAATTCATGAATGCAGATGTTGATATAGAGGGCAGTTCGAGAATCGCGGAGTCGCCAAGCGTAGAGCGTGATGGCAGCACTTCCACATTTCATGATCCCTTCTTTAATTTGACCCTTGTTGTTCCAGAAGATACTTTTCGAGATGACGTTGTAGACGATGGTTGGGGTTACTATTTCTGGATGGGTGACAGCGAGACCTATAACTTTTTGGTAGATATCTACCGAATGGGGGAGGCTGGCGATTCTTTATGGAGAAGCAGTCAGGCTGAGGCAGTAAGTATGGCTGCATCTACATGGGAGGGCGACAACAACACGCTTATCGAATCGGGCGTATTGACGATTTCTGGTGAAGAGTACGTGTATGTTCGCTATCAGCCCAGCAGGAGAGATACCCATCATGTCGATATTGTGCGAAGCATTGATGGGATTATCATACATATATCCTATTCGCTCTACGATACCTCAATTGAAACTATGTCACTATTTGAGCACTAGCTAATCCCTGTCTTTGTATAGGGTGACGTATTTTTATCGAGCGCAGCTTCCCTCTGCGCTCGATTTTTTTTGTGGTGAAGCCCTTTCGTGTAAGTGACTTTTTGCTAGAAAACAGCCCTGATTTCTGCCCCATTTAACCCGCACTTAACAACGGCTTAGCCTAGATTTAGCGCTGCCTTAACAATGGCTTAATGGTAGCTTTATCGCTTTTTAATCCTCAGTTGCTAGAATCTCTGTATTGTCACAAGGATAGCGACAATACTGAATTGACAATGCGCATAGTATGCGTATAATGAAAGAGGCTAAGGTGAAGAGAAGAAAGCTGATTAAGCAAATTGAAAGCATGGGCTTTGAGTTTGAGCGGCATGGCGGTAACCATGATATTTATATGCTGCGAGAGCAATCTATTAATATTCCAAGACACAGAAAGCTGAAAGAAGGAACGGTTCGCGGGATTTTGAAAATGGCTGAAAGGATTATTGATGAAGGTAGTCTATCCAATAACAGTGGAGATTGATGAGGATGGTTGGCATATTGTACATGTGCCAGATTTAGGTCAGTACACTCAGGGTGAAGACTTGGTTGATGCCTTGTTTATGGCAGAAGATCTGATTTCTCTTACTTGCCTCACTTATACAGAGAAAAAAATTGAGCTGCCTGAACCAACTCCACTCTACAAGCTCTCCCAGTCTGATGGCGTGATTAATACATTAATAAGAGCAGATATCGATGCATACAAAATCAAATTGGACAAGAGTGCTGTGCGTAAAAATCTTACTATTCCCAATTGGTTGAATGAAAAAGCAGAGAAAGCGCAGATTAATTTTTCGCAAGTCTTGCAAGAAGCATTAAAAGAAATTTTGCAAGTAGAGGAATATCATCCCATTAATCATCAGGGCAAGAAAACTTAAAAGAATTTTTCAATTTCTCCTTGACATAGGCGCATAGGCTTTGTAATATACATACATCATGTATGTAAGTTTTACGTGATAGCAGCGTACTGTATTGACCGCAATAACCGCAAGTAGGGTAGAGAAGGGAGTGCTCCATGCCACGTAATAAGTTTCCTGAAGAGACGCGCCAAAAGATTCTTGATGCTTCACTAGAGCTTTTTGCAGAAAAGGGCTATGAGAAGACGACCATTCTTGACATTGTGGGCAATATGGACGGCCTGACAAGAGGTGCCTTTTACCATCACTTCAAGTCAAAGGAAGAAGTGCTAGATGCACTTTCTGAAAGAATATTCTATGAGAATAATCCCTTTGAGAAAGTGCAAAATGAAGAAGGACTAACGGGACTCGAAAAACTGCAGAAGGCGGTGTTTGATACCGCTGCTGTAGAAGAAGCAGATGAGCGCTACCAGGGCCTTATGCGCATAGCAGCAGAACTGTTGTCCAGCCCCCACTTCATAGCCAGTCAATTGGAGTTCAATCGCGAGATTGCCGCTAAATACATCCAGCCTCTTATGGAAGAGGGAATGGCAGACGGCTCTATTGCTCCCAGTAGTGCAAAATGGCTTGCGGAGCTGCTTTTGCTGATGATGAATATTTGGTCAAATCCCAATATCTCGCCAGGCACCGCAGAAGAAACAGCAGAAAAATTGATTCTTATTGCGGATATTTTCGATAAGCTAGGTTGCCCTCTTTTCGACGAAAGCTCTCTTGAGGCGGCAGAAGTACTTTATGAAATGCATTATCCAGAGGCGAATTTCGGAGAGCTCGTTGATCGTATTGAAGGACCAAGAGAGGAGAGGGAAAGAAGCTCTTGACAGCGTAACAAAACATTGTTACGCTAATAGATAAGCGTGAGAGGTTGGGCGTGGCCAACCTATTTTTTACCCAAAGATACATACATTCAGCATGTATAAATAGAAACTTACACAAGGACAAGACCAAAAGAAGGAGTAACAGACCATGAGCAACGCAAACTTAAACAACGAAAGCAGCACAGCAAGCATGATTTCAGTAAAGGATTTGCAAAAGTACTACAAGGATCACCATGTACTAAAGGGAGTAAATTTCGAGGTTGCAGCAGGCGATATATTTTGCCTACTGGGTTCAAACGGTGCAGGCAAAACAACAGCGGTCAACATCTTGACCACTCTGGGCAAGTCT
>WQVS01000125.1 GCA_009785705.1 Coriobacteriia bacterium | reverse complement strand
CTGGTGTGCAGTTCCCCCTATACCAAGTCTGCCATTTCCATTGTTGCCCCAGACAAAAAGTTCACCGTCTGCGTTAATCGCAAGTGAATGGAATCTGCCAGTGCTAACTTCTACCCAATTGTTAGCAGTACCTATGCGAGCCGGAACAGCTCTGTCTGTAGTTGTGCCATCGCCAAGCTGCCCGTAAGCATTTTGCCCCCAAGCAAAAAGTGCACCGCTTGCATTAATCGCAAGTGAGTGAGATGGTCCTGCACTGATAGCTGTCCAATTGCTGGCAGTACCAATAAGCGTTGGAGTATCCAAGTTGGCATTACTGCCCTCACCAGTGAAGGCACCTGCACCCCATGCAAAGAGGTGACCATTAGAATCAACGGCCAGCGTATAATCACCACCAGCAGAAACAAGAGGGCCTGCCATTGCAATAGCAGGAACAATGAGTGCTAAGAGAAGCACAATGCTAGTGAAGCTAAGCACCCTCTTTAAGTTTGATGTAATTTGAATAAAAGACTGATTGGAAAACCGACTATTACTAACAAAATTGACACGCCGCACAACGGCTCCTTCCCCTCGGACCTAATTTGCCTAAGTGCAAATCTAAGTACGATTATACAGGGAATTCCTATTCGAAGGGAGCTGTCCCAAAATTGCGCCAGACTTCTGCTGCTGCAGCTTCATCCACTACGATGTAGGGCGAGCGCCATTCTCCGGGAAGTGTTGTTAGATAAAGATTGTCCGAATCGACCCCACGTATTCCCCTGGCTACCATCGCTAGCTCGAAGGGAGTCATGCTTGTTGTGGTGTTGTCAGCAAAAGAATTGGCAATGAGAGGAAGTCTCCACACAGGCACATCGGACAATTGAGAGCCCAATGCCCTGAAGAAATCCTGCTGTGCTCGCATTCTGCCAAGGTCTCCATCTGCATAGCCGTCCCTATGTCGGACAAAGGTAAGCGCGTGAGCGCCACTTAAAGTTTGCAGTCCTGGCTCTATTTGTGAAGCGCTTTTATCAGGAGTAAAGTCTCCCCGAGGATCATCGATAGCAAAAGGTACGTCAATCTCAATTCCACCCATAGCATCGACAATGCCTTCAAAGCCCCAGAAGTTGAGGGTGACAAAGTGATGAATGTCTTGACCAGTTACATCCTTTACCGCCTGAATTGCCATGTCAGAACCTCCAAAGATATAGGCAGCATTAAGTTTCTGCGCCCCATGGCCAGGAAGTTCTACCCCAATATCACGAGGAATGGACACCATCCACATTTCATTTTCAACAGGATCTATGCGGGCCAGTATTATTGTGTCTGCCCGAGCCTGACGATCAGGGTCTCTTGTATCCGAGCCAAAAATGACCAGATTAAAGGGCTCTGTAGGAGAAGCGGCAGTAAGCGATGCTGGCGTCTCTGAGATAGTCATTTTGCTTTGTAGATATATGTAATAGGCTAGGCCTCCAGCAAAAACTAATACCAGTGCAAATCCTATCGCCCACAGAAGAGATTTAAAATTGCCCTTTGTTCGACGCTTCATGCGAATGTTCTTTGCATTTCGAACACCAGAATTGTGGCCGGAGGCAGAAGAAGTCCTTACATTTTGACCTGTCGCAGGACGCGAGCCCCGATTCAGTCTCTCTCTGGTCTGTCTATCCATAATGTGGCTACCAATTCCCCTCTGGACTAATTTGTCTTGATTAGTAGGATATAGTCAACTGCTTTGAACTTCAACTTTATCGCCCATTGCACAACAAACTGTTAAAGAGCCAAGACTAGGTAAGCGCCTAATTGCACTTAGCGAATAAGAAGAGTCTCAAAACCCTGCTGCAGCAATTGCTGTCTAGCTGCTTCAAGATTAAAAGGGAGTGGGCTTTCACGATTTGACCCTTCCTCACGACACTTCTGAAGAATCCAGTTGCGTTCTCCTAGCGCCAAAAGCTCCTCTCCCAGGGCATGGAGTGTGTCCTTATCGAATGCCTCTGGGTAAAGGGTCGTTCTTAGCTCGTACTCTACAGCGCTTTCCTGTAATGATGCAAGACTTTCGAGCACAGCATCACTGCTGCCTTTGGCACAAGTCAGTTCATCATAGCAAGAAAAAGAAGTCTTAATATCAAGCCCTACCCAATCAACAAAGGGATTCCCCTCGGTATC
Source organism: Coriobacteriia bacterium (assembly GCA_009785705.1). Taxonomy (GTDB): domain Bacteria; phylum Actinomycetota; class Coriobacteriia; order WRKU01; family WQUG01; genus WRBW01. Next base: position 1,150 of record WQVS01000125.1, on the reverse strand, counting down.
TTTTTTGGCAAGCAGCGTCTTGAGTTCGCTGGGCTTAGTTCCATTAGTATGAAGCCCGACCAAAAAGCCTCGGCTCTTAACTTCAGAGATTAATTCCGCAAGATGTGCAGAAATCAGGGGTTCTCCCCCAGAGAAAACTATTCCGTCGAGAAAGCCTCTTCGTTTATCTAGCTCTGCAATTACTTGTCCCCAGAAAAGGTCATCTACAGAAGGTGACTTTGAGAGCAGGTGCTTATTGTGACAGTAAGAACATCTCCAGGGACATCCCTTGAGAAAAACAGTGGCTGTGATATGTCCTGGCCAGTCAACCGTAGAAAAAAGGGAAACTCCTCCGACCCTATAGTCGTTTAGGCTGTTTCCCTTTGTGCAGTCAGACATTGTTAGATAAAACTATTAAGCAGTACTTGAGGAGTCTTCGAAGTATACTCTTTCTGCAAATTCGCTTTGCTTTCCACTGTTAAAGGAAGATGCTGGACGATGGTAGCCCATTACACGCGTCCATACTTCACAGGGCGTTCTTTGGCTATCATCAAGCTTTGATGTTTCGGTAGTAACTGCAGTTGTGTTAGTTGGTGTCATGGTAGTTTCCTCTTCTTAAATAATCTGTATTTTGCCGAGTCTAATTGTGCTTATTTACAGCAGCTGATTAGGCTGCACTAGCTTCTTCTTTTTCTGCTTTTGCCAGCAGCTCTTCATCACACTTGGGGCAGTATTCATGTTCCCCTGCAATATACCCATGCTTTGGGCAAATTGAAAATGTCGGTGTAATCGTAATGTAAGGCAAGCGGAAATTCTCAAGTGAGCGCTTCACTAGGTTCTTGCAAGCCTCAGCAGAACTTAATCGTTCAGCCATGTACAAGTGCAGAACCGTACCACCCGTATATTTGGACTGAAGTGCTTCCTGGCGTGAGAGCGCATCAAAAGGATCTGCGGTAAATCCGGCGGGTAGCTGACTCGAATTAGTGTAGTAAGGATACTCTTCAGTGCCTGCCTGCAAAATATCTGAATGACGCTTCTTGTCTTCACGAGCAAAGCGATAAGTCGTACCCTCGGCAGGTGTCGCCTCAAGGTTGTAGAGGTTGCCTGTCTCTTCTTGGAAATCTGTCATCCTATCGCGAATGAAGTCCAAATAGCGCAGGGCAAACTCATG
>WQVS01000124.1 GCA_009785705.1 Coriobacteriia bacterium | reverse complement strand
TCTGCCATTTCATGAACCATTTCCCAAACGGCCAAAAACTTCATAACATCAGCATTTCTTAGTGGCATAACTTTCTCCTATCTCTCAAGCGGTCTACTAATCCTATCTATAGAGGCACCATCAAATATCGACACCTCTCATTACCTGCTTAACTATCTGTCTTGCACTTATGTATCCACGTTTTTAGCTGCAAGCCTATCCAAAGTGATCCCGGGGGAATGATAGCAACAGCACAAGTTAATGGAATAACTGTTATCGAGATTCTGGGGTCGAAGGCACCAGAAATCGCAAGAATTCCGTAACCTAAAGAATTAAGGAAGAGGTGTGGAATGGTAAGCAACAATGCCGAACTCTCAATAGGATTCACCCAAAATCCTGATGGATCCTGAACTACAAGAACAATCACAAAAGCAATCACTGCAAGTACACCTACTATGGCTGTCGTCTTTCCAAGCCACATCACTGATGAAATTGGTTTTTCGCTACTTGGTCTTAAAAATAGATACCCACAAAGAACATAGATAAGTGCCCCTCCCACAATAGGCACCAAAAGCATAGTGGCATACGTGTCAAAAGGGAGCGTTATCCTATCAAGCAAAGTATCTAAGATTAGAACTGAAAACCAGCCTACTAATGTGAGGGCAAAATGAATCCACAATGCGCGTCCATTGTTTGCTCTAACGATAGATGCTGTTGTGGGCTTAATCGGCTTTATAGGCGATATCTCTTCCGAAGCTACCTGTCTATTAATCAGATCTGTGCGCATGGCATCTCTTTGCTGCTCCATCATGGTTGTCCTCCCCTCTTGCTCACTTTCTCACTTCACAGTTAACCTTGTAAAGTGGCTCTGCCTTACTTAGTCTTGAACTGCATGTATTTCAATTCGCGGTCGGGAATTTTCTGCATTTTCTGCTATTAGTCCCATCATTGACCAAATGGGAATAAAGAGCACGTTACCCTCACCAGCATAAGTATGCCGAATATTCAATGTATCCTGTCTAAGTGGATCGCCTTCAAATGCCCAAACAGGACTATCTGCCCAAAGCATAGGGTTCGCCACCTCTTGCAGTCTGGGACTAGTCTTGTCGAAACTCGCAGGGATATAGTTAACTGTAATATTTTCACCCCTGAAGGGTTCTAGCGGGAAATAACCTGCCTCATGTAATGCCCTAAAATCCCACATTTCAAATGTATTAGCTGTTACGAAAAGCCCATTCCCCTCGACAAAGATATTCGCCATATCAAATTCATCCATAAGATAGACCTCGTTCAGTTCTTCTTGCTGCATTTGATCTAACTCATGATCGTCTGGCAATTCTGAATTCATAATGATGTGGTCACGGCTCCGGTGAAAAGTTTCGGCCATGACAAACATTGGCGAGTCTTCTGGCATATGCATATGTTGAGGACGGATTTCAAAAACTTGTGCCTCTGCAGGAAAAACGTCGCTCACTGAGCCAGGGGTTAGATGCTGGCCTTGTCCAACATAGAGCGAAAAACCAAGAGTCAAAATAACGACGATGCAAGAAAGGTAGGTTAGGGCAAGCATCCAAGAGGTTTGAGCGGTGTCATAGTCACGCGAAACAAGCCATCTAAGACAGAGACCCGCCACGAAGAAGGTCACGCTTGCAACAAGGCAAGCCGCAACAAAAGCAAGGTAAGTCTGCGGCTCTAGGAACAACTGAAAAAGCCTCTCGAATTGTAAAGACATAAGATTAAGTGCATCCAAAAAGGGAAGTACTCGCGATGCGTAAAGAATGGGATAAAGCTGAGTAAATGCGGCTAAGGCAATTAAGGCAACTACTGCGTAAAGCTTAAAGACTCTCACTAAATCAGCAATAAGAGAAAATGCTGTAGTGACCATGACAAGAAAAATCAGTGCAGCGAAAAATCCTGACGCAAGAAAACCCAAGCTAAAACTATAGCCCATTATAAGGCTAGAATTCCAAATACCTACAAGCGAAAAGAGCGCCAGTGTCAGAAAGTGCAGAAGTAAGACCACGCAAAGAGCAAGCAGTACCAAAAAGAAGCTGAGCATTTGTGTTGAAAGAAAGCGACTTATGGCTGTTTGTGGGTAAACAGAATTTTTGCCTGTAGCTTCTTGCCAGAATATATAAGCAATGGCAATAGGAGCAAGTATCAGTAGCAGAGCAGAAAAATCCATAAAATTCTGACCAACAAGTGGACGAGCAGTGTTGACAAAACCTTGCCAAGCTACGATACCATTCATAAACATAAGTACAGCTACAGCCACAAGAACAGCTACGATACCTTTACGTGAATCCCTCAGTTTTAAGCGAAAGAGTTTTGCCGCATTGCCAAGTTCGGATTTTATGCTGTTTGCCATAGACATGCTAAGTCGCCCTCCTTAGTCTCGCGGCTCAGATGCACGTAGAGATCCTCTGGACTTAGTCCGCCTAATACCAGGTCAGCCTCATCTGCCTCTCTGACGATCTGCTCACAGGCCTCTTCATAGATAATTGCCATGCTCTTGAATTCTGAGTCTTTCCTGAAAATAACATCCTTGCCCTCAGTAAGGGCACTCAAAGTCGTCGCAGCACCTTCTAATCTGTAAATATTTTGGCGCAAATTATCAATATCCTTATGGATAATCAGTTCGCTCTGGTCAAGAAGGATGAGAGAGTCAAGAAAGTTTTCCATCTCTGATACAAGATGACTGGATACTAGAAATATCCTGGGATGCTCATTGTATTCCCGCAACAATATTTCGTATGCAACCTTGCGTACTGTCACATCCATTCCTAATGTTGGTTCATCGAGCATAGTCAAGGGGGCTCTCGCCGAAAGAGCAGTAACGAAGTTAAAGGTGCTTTTCGCTCCCTGTGATATTCCTGAATATTTACTAGCTGTATCAATGTTGAAATAATCAAGCAGTCTACCTGCAAAAACCATTTCAAAAGTTGGAAATAATGATTGATGATCTTTAAGGATAGTATCTAGCGTAAGTCCACCTGAATAGGAAACGTCATGACTTGAATAAATGAGTCGATTACGTACAGAGAGATTATTCAGTGGAGATGCTCCCCAAAGTAAAAGTTCACCAGAGCTTTTAATGCTATGACCTGCGATGAGCTTCATAAGTGTTGTTTTGCCTGCTCCGTTTCGCCCTAAGAGGCCCGTGATGCCTGGTGAATCAATGGTAAAGCTGATTCCATCTAGTGCTTTTTTCTTGCCGAAACTTTTAGAGAGGCCTTCTGCCTTTATCGCGATGGCGGATTCGTCGTATACCCTCTTGTCTTTGCTCATAACACGGTTCCCCTTCCGTTTTGAGCATAGT
>WQVS01000123.1 GCA_009785705.1 Coriobacteriia bacterium | reverse complement strand
GGCTCTAGTGCTATTAGTGAGTCGATACGTGAGGTCTTGCTCAGTACAGAGAATAGCGCGCTTTCCCATCGTGCAGAGTTGCTGTTGTATGAAGCAGCCCGTGCACAGCTGACAGAAGAAGTTATCGAACCTGCTTTACGGGCGGGTATGGTCGTGCTCTGCGATAGGTTTTTTGATTCGACTACGGCTTATCAAGGTTATGCGCGTGGCTTGGACATAGACACCATTACTGACCTCAATCTTTTTGCGACAGGTGGTATTGTGCCTGACATGACCTTTGTTTTGGATCTGCCGCCCGACCTAGGGCTGGCGCGTGCTGCTGAAACGGGTAATCCTGACAGACTTGAAAGCGAGAACCTGCATTTTCACACACAGGTACGCGAAGGCTTTTTGGCAATTGCTGAAAGCAATCCCGACAGAGTTCGCGTGCTTGATGCTACGGCAGGCCCTGATGCCTTGGCAGAGGATATTGCTGCGGAAGTTCAAAGCATCCTGCTTAGGTCCGTACCAGAAATGGACGGAGCGTAGTATCTGTGAATGCCTCTAATCTTAGCCCTGCAGCAGTACAGGCAGCACATTGCGCGCAGCATTTCTGGGACAAGATCATAGGTCAAGACGGTGTCGTGCGTGCGTTGAAGCACTCACTTGATTCTGAGACTCTGACACATGCCTATTTGTTTGTGGGCGCACAGGGTCTAGGCAAAATCAATGCAGCGCGTGCTATTGCTGCACAGTTGATGTGTGCTGAGGTTAAGCCTGGCAGTAACATGCGCGGTTGTGGAAATTGCCACATTTGCAGACGCTTAGAGAATAACAGTCACCCTGACTTCCAGGTGTTAGAGCCAGCAGGAGCAGGCGGCTATCTGGTAGAACAGATTCGTGAACTTAATTATCAGGTTCAGCTGGCTCCAGCAGAGGCAGCGCGAAAGATTTTCGTCATTCGTGACGTTGACCTTTTCAACGCCAGCGCGGCAAATGCCTTTCTTAAGACTCTTGAAGAACCCACAGAAAGCACGCTCTTCATTTTGCTCTCCTACAGCCAAGAGGCGGTACTTTCTACCATTAAATCCCGCTGTCAGGTTTATCGCTTTAGACCACTTAACCCTGATGATGCCCGGAAAACGCTTTATGAGAAGACGGGGGTTACAGGACAGCGTGCAGACAGTGCTCTTGCAGCAAATGGCTATATAGTTGCAGCAGCGCGTGACTATCTGCAATCGCCAAAGCAGCAGGAAGCCCGACAGACAGTACTGCGCGTCTTTCGTGACTTGTCTACAGCTGATGATTTAGATGTATTACGTATGACACGTGAGATATTGCGCGGTGCACTTGATTCTGTTTCGGAAATGCGTACCATGATGGATGCTGATTTTATTCAGCGCAAGGAACTTTTGGATCCAGTCGCGCTAAAGCAGCTGGAACGATACAATGAAAGAAGGCTTTCTGCGTTTGAGACGCGTCAAACTATGATGGTGCTTAACGTATTCTCGACCCTGCTGGCTGACTGTCTGCGCATACAGTATGCGACAGGGGCTGGCAGCAGAGGACTAGCGGAAGCAAATCAGGAGAGAGGAGCGGCTCCAGCGGATGGAGCAAGTACTCCTTCAGGTACTTTAGAGGGCATCATTAATGTTGATGCTTATCCTGACTTGCTACGCCTTATGCAGAAACAGCCAACACATGCAGCGAATATCGCTCAGGGACAAGAACGCATCGCAGTGGCACGCAAGAGACTGGCACGAAACGTAAACGTTGAACTGCTTACAGAAGCCCTGCTTTTTGATTTACGAGAGGTCATTACATGTCATCAGATTCACTGACAGACGATAGAGAACTAAGTTCTGACTTAGACGATTCGCCAGAGTCAAACGATGTGGTTGATAAGACAAGCCAAATTGAAGACAGGAAAGGCAATGCTAGCGATGTCGCTACAGGTGCCGATTCAGTTAAGGTGGTGGGCATACGCTTCCGCCATTCGAAAACTCTTTGGTTTGACCCTAAGGGCTTTGAGCCTCAACTAGGCGACCAGGTTATCGTTAGCACAGAGCGCGGAACAGAGATGGGGGAGTGCACCCAGACCTGCTGGGAAGTCCCAAAGGCTGATTTACCTGCTGCGCTAAAGCCTGTCATCAGAATCGCAGACGACGAGGATCTTCATACAGATAAAGATATCCAAGATGAAGAATTCGCAGCCATCCCTATTTTCCGTGAGTATATAGAAAAAAATCAGCTGGATATGAAGCCAGCAGATGTTGAAATTCTCTTTGGAAAAGAGAAGATGATTTTCTACTTCTCTGCGGAGGAGCGCATTGATTTTCGCCAACTAGTACGTGACTTAGCGGCACACTTTCACTGTCGTATTGAGATGCGTCAAGTGGGTGTGCGTGATGAAGCCCGCATGGCAGGAGGCATCGCCCATTGCGGAGAAGTGCTGTGCTGCAGTAGGTTGGGTGGGGAATTTGCTCCCGTATCAATCAAGATGGCAAAAGACCAGGGCTTGCCGCTGAATCCCAGCAAGATTTCAGGAATATGCGGACGCTTGATGTGCTGTCTACGCTACGAGACCGATGCCTATAGAGACTTTAACAAGCGTGCGCCGAAAAAAGGCGCTTTCATTGAAACCCCGCGTGGTGACGGCAAGGTTGTTGAGCGGGATGCTTTGCGTGAAGTGCTAAAGTTGCAGTTTAGAAGTGAGGACGGCGATAAGCCTGGTGACACTATGAGGGTGCCACTTGCTCGCATGTGCTGCAAAGATGACCGCAAGAACAAAAAGGGCAAGAGCTGCGGAGGATGTCCCTGCGCCATAGCCCCTGACGTCTTTGAAGAGCTAGTAGAAGAGAGCAAGCAGGTAAATACAAGCTCGCTATCAGCAGATGGACTGGACTTCAGAGGACTGAGTTCGACACAGGGCACAGACTCTGCGATTGATAATGGCACTGAGACTCCTAAGCGCTCTAAACGCTCAAGGCGTAGTGGGGGCAAGAATAAGCAAAAGCCTTCTTCTACTGCTAAAGCAGAGGCCAAGAAGGATGGCGACAGCGATGATATGGGTAGCGGTGCTAAGCGCTCACGTCGTCGTCAGTCTCGTAACAAGGGTCGCAATAAGGGCGGCCGTAACAAGGGCTCGGAACAGAGTGCGCAGGCTAAGCAGCAGGGCGGCACTAAGGGAAAAAGGAAAAAGGGCTCACAGCAAAATGCACAGAGCTCTGCCCCCAAAGTGGAGACTAGGGTTCCCCGCAGAAGACGCACCCAGGACAAGGCGTCTTAGAGTAGACTTAAGGATATTAGGTCTTGTAGGGTGGT
>WQVS01000122.1 GCA_009785705.1 Coriobacteriia bacterium | reverse complement strand
GCCTGCAGCAAGAGTCATACCTGCTGGCTCAAATATCATTTCTTGCTGAATCTGATAGAAAGGCTTACCAACGATGCTCTCAACAATATATCCTGCAAGGGCAGTCCCAAAGTTTGAGTAAGAACTTGCCGTTCCTGGAGTAAAGTACTGCTGTGGATGCTGGTTGAGCAGTGTTTCTTCCAATGAGACGATGTTGTCTGGGCTTAGCTCAAGGGTGCTAAAGGGGAAGTCGCCAAATCCGCCCGCGTGGTTCATTAGGTCGCGCATAGTAACGGTCTGTGTGTGAGGCCATTGCTGGGCAAACTCGGCTGAGAAATATTCTCTGATGTCAGTGTCTAGGTCTAGCTTGCCCTGCTCAACTAGCTGCATTGCTGCGGTGTAGGTGAAGAGCTTGCTGATAGAACCGTACTCGAAAACACTCTGATTGTTGACGGGAATCTCATCAGCCAAATGTGCATAGCCAAAGTTTTGCAGTGATACGATTTCTCCATTTTGGATTACGGCAACAGCGGCTCCTGGTGTGGTCGTGCCAATGTGTTGGTTCACTAGGTCTGCGATGCGGGCATCTATCTCAGAAAGGGGAATACCAGACGGAGTAGTGATGTTAGTTTCATTTGCCGCAGCGCTTGCAGGCAGGGCGAGTGTCAGGGCCATTATGAGGGTCATTACTAGGGTTGTGATTCGGACAGAAATAGTGCGTGCAGTAGCAGTGAAATGTGCTTTCATGTTTGTTTCCTTTTCTTTTGTTGGGGATTTAGCTTGTTATTTTGTTAGTGCTTTTGATTAATGCTTCGCGGATGTCAATTCGCATCAGGAGGAGGAGCCTTAAGCATGATGACTATCATTTGTGCAAGAATTTTTGCCATCCCTTGTGCATTGGCATGTTCTGCATCGATACCGTACAGCTCTTGAATGACTTGGGGATGAGGGATAAAGGTTACTGCCCGCGTAATCCCTTGAAGAGAGGTCTCAATCAGGAGAAGGATGTGGGGTAGGGGAACTGCCTGCAAAAAAGTGCCATCGCCTATGCCCTCTGTGATGATGGTCATAATCTGCTGTAGGGCTGTGTTAGTGTCGTTGCTAACAGTGGCATTTTTTGCAAACTGTTCGGCACGCTTAGGGTTGCGAGCGTAAAGACCATTCAGTTCATACAGTATCGCACCATAGTCTGCAATCATGCCGTCAGTGACTTCTCCTAGGGCAGCAAGAATGCTTACGATTTTTTGCTCTGAGGAAAGTGTGCTTGAGGAAATCCCTTCTACCGTTTTGGCAGTGTGATGTTCAGCGTAGGCCTGGTTGATAATCTCTGCAAAGATTTCATCAATATTAGAAAAATAGTTGTAGATACTTCCCTGACTGATTCCGCACTCCTTCACGACGTCTCGCAAAGTCACCTCAGAAGCCATCTTCACCTTGCAGACTCTTACTGTGCCCGCAATGATGTCCTGCCTCTTCTGTGCGATGTACTCTTTTCCTACCTTTGGCATGATTTCTCCTAGCCATCCAAACAACAACAAAATGAACACAATGTCATTATTCATTAAAATGACACGTGTGTCAATATAAATTCCAAAAAAATCTTTTGAGTGCTGGAGGAACGCATGGTTTAACTCCTGCAAATCTACTAGCTGCAGATTTAACAATAACTTAGTTTTGCCTTAACGCTTATTTAAGAACTGCTTAACAATGACTTAGCCTCGCGCTAATAATTCTTTAATCGTCACTTGTTACTATGCTTCGAGAATCGCCAATATAAAGGCTTTTCGTTTTGACTGGATGAACCTTTCTGAAATGAGGTGACCTGAAAGATGAGAAAGAGACGCTCCTTGATAGATTGTAGCGCACACGCTACAATAGAGGACACTAAGGTGGAAGTAGCTGTTTATAGGACAGGTGCCTACAATAAGTGGCTTGACGGCCTGCGTGATAAGAAGGCTCGTGATAGGATTTTGGCTCGTGTTCGCCGTTTAACCTTAGGAAATGCTAGTGATAGCAAAAGGCTATCTGGGGGCATTAGTGAACTAAGAATTCACTATTCCAAAGGCTATCGTGTTTACTATGCTTGGCATGAAGCAAAGCTCTTGTTGCTCCTTGTTGGCGGAAACAAGGCAACACAGAACCGTGACATTACTATGGCACGCAAATTGCTGAAAAGTGCGATTAAGGAGCTAGAGCAATGAAAACAAAACTTACCCCATACGATACTGCAGATTACCTTAAGACCGAAGAGGACATTGCTGGTTATATTGATGCTGTTCTTGAAGAAAATGACCCCCAGCTCTTAATTGCAGCGCTGGGTGATGTTGCTAGGGCGAGAGGCATGTCTAGTGTTGCCAAAGAAGTAGGAGCTTCGCGCGAGCATCTATACCGCTCGCTTTCAGCAGATGGAAATCCATCGGCAACTACTCTTTTGAAGATAATCTCAGTGCTAGGCATTCAGCTTCATGCCACACCAGCAAAATGAGCAGACATGAGATGCGAAATTGAAACCGTAAAGATGGTCAAGTCTGTTCAATAAGATTTGCTGACGAGATGCATTCCCTAGTGCTCGCTGCTCAACATTTGATGTCCGCCAATTGTCTAAGAGATATAATGATTGCCCTAAGCTGATACTAATAAGGAGACACGATTTTGAAGGTTGAAGATTTCTGGCAAGGCTTTTTGAAAGAGGCTGGACTAGATAGTTCTACTAAATATTATGAAAGCTTTTATTTTGCCAATGAGGAGTGGGCAGACATATTGCTCGGACTTGTTCTCGAGGGCACAAAAACTGCTACCTGTGGCTGCAAGCCTTCCTATGAGGCGGAGGGAGAAGAGCTGCCCAGTGTTGGCGGCTACAGCATTGTCACTGACTTCTCAGGCGTTCCTCATTGTGTGATTCGAGTCACCAGTGTAACAATTTTGCCTTTCAAGGAAGTTACTTGGGATATGGCAAAGCTCGAAGGGGAAGATGAAGTTTTACAGACCTGGCAAGATGGCCACAGGCACTTCTTTGAACTTGAGGGTGATGAGTATGGCTTTACCTTTACAGATGACACACCAGTTGTCTTTGAAGAATTTGAAGTTGTTTATAGAGCATAGTGACTGCGGCCAATAAAGCAAGGTGAATAGATAATGGTTCTTTGTACAGAATGCTATGTTCAGCGCGATGGTCAGACTCTGATGCTTTACCGAAACAAGAAGGCCGATGACATTAACGAGGGCAAATGGATTGGCATCGGAGGAAAGTTCGAACATGGTGAATCCCCTGAGCAGTGTCTTGTTCGTGAGGTACAGGAAGAAACAGGACTCATTCTGACAGATTTCCAGCTGCGGGGACT
>WQVS01000121.1 GCA_009785705.1 Coriobacteriia bacterium | reverse complement strand
TAGGTTGACTTTATTAAGTGCTAGCATTTGCCTATCCCTCACTTCGCTTAGCTGGGGCTTTGCCTGCTGATTCTAGCGAATCTTTTTTGCCAGTCTTTTTAAAGCTACCCCTCTTGTGTCTGATGCGACGAAGAATAAGGTCAATCTGCTCACGTGCCGTTGGCAACCACAGAGCCAGGGCTACCGTCACTGCGGTAAAAAGCCTCAAGTCCGTTGCAGCCATACCTGCTTCAAGTACCAGCGCAATGATGACGCGATAAACAATGGCACCCAGAACTACAGCAATCATGCTGCGCAGAAGCGTCGTACGCCCAAAGATAACTTCACCAATAATGAGAGAAGCCAAGGCGATTACAATAGCACCAATACCCATCTGCACATCAACAAAACCTTGATATTGAGCAAGCAATCCGCCTGCAAGCCCTACCAAGGAATTCGCGCAAGCCAAACCAACTAACTTCATAGTCTTTGTATTGATGCCTTGTGCCGTAGACATATGGGGATTATTGCCTGTTGCACGCAATGCGGAGCCAAACTCTGTAGTAAGGAACCAGCGCAGAGCCGCAATTACCAAGACAACAGCAATAAAGGCGATTATGATAATGGCGTAATCGCGCGTAAGCTCCATTTCCAAGAAAGGAGTAAGCAAAGTGTCAGTTCTAAGGAGTGGCACATTTGGTCTGCCATCCATGACGCGCAGATTAATAGAATAAAGTGCCGTCATCGTCAAGATACCCGAAAGCAGTGCTGGAATCTTTAGCCTAGTATGCAAAAAGCCCGTGATAGTACCCGCTACTGCCCCTGCAAACATTGCTCCTAAGACTGCAAGCAATGGGTGTGCACCACTAATAATGAGCATGGTGGCAACTGCTGCACCCGTAACTATGGAGCCCTCGACACTAAGGTCTGGCATACCCAGTACGCGATAACTGATGAAGACACCCAGGGTAACAATACCCCAGATAAGTCCCAAGCCAACTGCCCCTGCAAAGATATTAATCACTGCTATTTACCGTCTACCTAATGATGTTTCTGTGTCTGCAATTTGTCTGTGCTCGTATTGTGTCTACTCGTGACTAAAGGCTAGTTCCAAAGTCACGACGGAAAGCTTCTGCTAACCTATCTGGCCAGTCTGATTTAGCTTTCAGGCGACCAAAGAAGAAGCGTAGCACTGAGGGCTCTTCTTCAAACTCAAGACCACCAATCAGCTTACGATTCTGGTGGAGCCAGTCCAACCTATCAGCAGCATACTTGATTTGTGACAGCGTAAACACACGTCTTGGCAAGGCAAGACGTACCAATTCCATCTCTGCAAGAGGCTCGGTACCATCCGGTCTGCGCTCTTCACTTAGAGTTCCACGCTCCATTCCGCGCACACCACTGATAATGAAGAGTGCTGCAGCTAAAGCACCTGCTGGATATTCTTCCTGTGGAATATGGTCACAGAAGGCTGCTGCATCAACATGACAACCAAGTCCACCAGGAGGGGTCACAACGGGAACGCCCTTCTTGGTGAGCTCATCAGTAAATGCTTCTACAAAGATAGGTGTCTGGCAAATAACATCAAAGTCCAATGTCTCCTTCATGCCAACTGCCATAGCCTCCATTTCGCGCACTGACATACCACCGTAAGTCAAGAAACCTTCATACAAAGGAATAAGTTCGCGCATCTTTGCATAGAGCCCGTCATCGTTGGTTAGGATTCCTCCACCACGTGCAAAGCCTAACTTACGACCAGAGAAATAGGTAACATCCATGAGCATACCCATTTCGCGGGTAACTTCTCTAAGGTCAGCTAGTTCGAATTCTGGTTCACGCGTTTTGATGAAGTAGAGATTATCGGCAAGAAGACTTGCATCATGAACGGTTGTGATACCTTCTCTGCGACAGATTTTTGCTACTTCACGCATGTTTTGAACTGAAATGGGTTGACCGCCGATTAAGTTGGTTCCTGCCTCTAGACGAACGAAGGCAATGTTTTCTGCGCCTAGTCGCGCAATAGCCTCCTCCAGCTTGTCGATGTCTAGATTTCCCTTAAAAGGGTGGTCACTGGTGATTTTAAGTCCTTCATCAATGATTATCTCTTCAACGAGACCGCCGCGCAGCGTGATGTGAACTTTTGAGGTTGTGAAGTGATAGTTCATAAGTACAGTTGAGTCTGGCTTTACCAGAATCTCTGAAATAATATTCTCGCAAGCGCGTCCTTGATGAGTTGGCAGGAAATGCTTTGTGCCAAACATATCTTTAAGTACTGATTCTAGCCTGTAAAAAGTTTCTGAACCTGCATAACTATCGTCTGCCTGTAGCATAGCAGCGTATTGATTGTCACTCATGGCATTAGAGCCACTGTCGGTAAGCATGTCTAGGAAAATGTCGCGATTTTTAAGCAAGAAGGTATTAAACCCTGCTTCCTTCATCGCCTGAAGACGGTCCTCGACAGGATGTAGGTGAATTTTTTGCACCATACGCACCTTGTGCATTTCGACAGGGACAGATTCTCCTGATACAAATTTTACCTTTGTCATTACCTAGTTCCCTTCATTTCGTGCCTACGAACACAGACTTTAGTCAGCTAAATCAGTAAGTAAAAATAGTAACATAGTGCTCAGCGAACTGAGTGTTCCAGCAACTCAAAGGTAAAGAGGTACATATATCTATTTGCCAAGAATGTTTCAACTACATATACAAATTGACTTTATACACTGGAGCCAAGCCTGAGCTTTAGTGTCCTTAAGCTCTGGGATGGGCTTGTTGGTGTACCCTCTGCAAGCGCTTTGAGCTTAGATGTGTATAAACTTGCGTAGTTGAAAGATTAGCATGCCCTAGCAGCTCTTGGACACTGCGCAAGTCTGCTCCATTATTGAGGAGATCTGTCGCAAAACTATGACGAAAGCTGTGTGGAGTTACAGACCTGTTGATGCCCGCAAGCTTTGCGCTCTTTTTAACGATGCGCCTAATGGCATCATCACTTAAGGCATTTCCCCTTGTGGAAAGGAAAACTGTTTCGCTGTTGCTGGCAACCTTTGCTGTCAGAAAAGCTGGGCGTGCAGTTGTTAAATAGCTCTGTAGCTTATCGATTGCTAAGTGATGTAGGGGCACATAGCGGTCTTTTCCGCCCTTCCCCTGTACCCGTGCAACACCTTGATCTAATTTGAGGTCATCTAAACGCAGGTCAGCTATCTCACTTACACGCCCTCCACTGGCATAAAGTAGCTCTAGTAAAGCAGAGTCTCTTAACCCTTCATGGGTAGACAGGTCATGCACATCAAGCATGCTGTTAAGCTCATTTTCGCTTAAGGTATTAGGAAGAGCTTTTTCCAACTTTGGTGTTTGTAGAAGCTGTGCTGGATTA
>WQVS01000120.1 GCA_009785705.1 Coriobacteriia bacterium | reverse complement strand
TTGTAGGAAGGTCATGATATGTTTGTCCTCTCTTGAGCTTGCTCTACATCATTATCTTGCGGGGATTTAAGCGCAAGATGTAGAGCATGGGGATTATGGTGGAGAGAAGGACTGTTGCTGTGGCTACGGCGAAGAAGCTAAGAATTGCTAATACACTTAAAGAAGTATCATAGCTCTCTAGCACTTCACCTACAGAAACATTATTAGAAAAACCCATTGAATCAATAGTAGTAAATATCATGAAATTGCCCCCTGCATGATTCGCAATAAGATCGTTTCTGAGCAGAGCTTCAGAAATACCGCTTGAAAGGAAATTTCCCGCAGCTAACGATAACATCATTGCGACTAGTGCTATCACAAGTACCTCTGACAACACTTGAAGTATTACTCTACTCTTGCCTTCACCAAGAGCCAATAGAATACCAACTTCATGCTTTCGATCACGAATGAATTGAACGGTTAATAAACTTAAGATAACTATAGTTATAGCAACAGAAGCCCAAAGGATACCTACAGATAACCCCTCTAAAGACTGCAAGGAAGCAGCTACACCGCTAAAGGCATCACTGGTATAAGTCACAGTATAAAATTCCGGAGTAAGCATCTCTACAGTTTGCTTGAAATCATCCATAGAGCTCTCATCGTGCAGCACAAAAATGTTTTGAATCCATACTGCATCCCAATAATCCTCTTGCCGTGCATCATCATCTGCTTCCATATCTGCGATTTGCTCTAGTTGGTATTTTACTGCTGCAACTGCAACAGTATTAGGTACAAAGATTCGATTTTCAATCTGGTCTCGAAATTTATCATCTGCCCAATCATCGCCAGTATCAAATTCAACTATCGGCACAAAAATACCAACCACTTCAAAGTCATACGACCGTTGCGCAAAGATATTCTCATCACTATTGTAAAAGTCTACATCAGCTACTTCCACACCTCGGTCATCCCAAATAATATTCTGAAGGTTAAAAGTTGATCCAATGTGCAAATTGTTTCGCTGCGCAAAATTTTGCGAAATAAGTGTAACGTAAGTTAGGTTAGAGACCTCTTCACTAGAAAACATTCTGCCTGAGACAAGCTCTATGACACCTTCTTCAATTTCAAAAAGATTGACACTTCGAACACCCTTGATATCTAGAAGTGTCCAATCGGACCCTTGCTCTATTTCTTCAAACACATTGCTATCGGAAAAATATCGCTCAAGCCCAAAGCCAAATAATCCTGTTTCTACAGAATAATCATAAAATTTTACATATGGAAGGCTTCCAATCTCATCCAAAAGTTGAGGATTAAGCCCCATGAGACCCTCAGGCCATTGACCATTTAGTGCCACATACTCATCAAGAGCTGCTGCATCCATTTCTACAATAGCAACAATCGGTAAATCACCTCTGAGATTTGTAGTCACATTATGAATCGCATGCTGAACAGATATTGCTCCAGAAATAAGACTTCCCAAAGAAAGAGTGACCACCAAAAATACAAAAGTCTTTCCTGGATTGCGTCTCATGCGCACAAATACACGTCTTAAAAGTGACAATGTGGATTTCTCCTTCTGTCGAGATAGTAAATTTACTTAAAAATTTGGAACCTGCACTAGAATTTGGAATTGTTGGCAGCTTTTTCAAAAAGCGCATATTGACTATATGAGAGCAACATAACCGCAGAAATCATCGGGGCAAAAAGAGGGGAAGCAATCAAAAAGCCAGCAAAAGGATCTGTTTGCACAATAGCTATAAGTATTCCACACACGATTGAAGCGAATAATGGAATTACAGCAAGCAAGAGAATCCATAGACAAAACTTTCCTTTTTGTGATGCTGTCGCACTCTTAGCCCCTGAGAGACTATTGTTGTCACGTAGCAGTAACCACAAAGCCCAGAATAAAATAAATGTCACGCTGAGAGCAGGGCTTACCCATGCCATCTCCCTCTCAACACTAGCAAAGGCAAGATACACAAACAGCATCACCTGCAACAATATCATCAAGAAAAGAGTCCCAGACCGAAGTATCCAGCGTAAAGAATTTCCCTCGCGGTTGACAACTACCACAACTGCCGCAATTGCTGTGGGAACAGCAATTGCGGCTTTAAATATTGGCAAAAAAAGTTGACTAGGAATAATGGCAAAGCTTTCAAGCGATGTAAGTGCAACAGCCATCAGAAGAATGAATAGAATGACTGCTGTGGCTGCAGTAATTGCTCGTTTTATATAGGATATAATCTGAGGCATTGCACATCTCCCTTAAGTCAACACTTGCTATTAAAATTGCTAGCGCGGATTTAGCGTCATTGCAACAGTACCAGTTACTCGATTGCCAACAATCGTTGGTCGAATTTCTCCCTGCCAATGATGTGCAGCAAACCAGCAGCCCGTCAAATTGGCTCTTCCTGAGGTCCCAGGTCTAAGAGTGGTGGTGCTTGATTGGTGAAATCTATTATTCAAGGGCAGGTCTCTCCACCCATTAATGCGAATCATGAGATTGTTTGACGCACCACGGTTGTTGCCTCCAACATGCCCATTAGCTCTAGCATGTCGCGATTGCGTAAGTTGCCTTGTCGCCGAATTGTTGATGGTCGTTGCTGGACCAAGTGCAATGGCGATGGCTGGAACAAGAACAGGAACTACTAAAAATGCCACAAAGAACACGCCTACAATTGCTTTAGTGATTTTTCTCATTATTTGTTCTCCTTAAGAATATGAGCATCTACTGCAGACATGGCATTTAACGCAATTATATATCTTCAGTAGATTTAGAGAGTAAAGGTTGATAGCTTCAACGCTTTGAAAGCAAGGGTTCATAGAATGCCACATGGTGCGATAATGCTCTGATAGCAATAAGAATAAATCGCATGATTGGCAGTCCCCTCCTTGCATTCGAAGTGAATGCTTACAAGAAAAGCTTCTCATAACACCCCCCCCCCCCTGTCAAGCATTTCGCTGTTCATTTTGGTTCACTTTTGTTACATCAATACTTGAACATGGCTCTCTCTAGGAGGATAATCGTAGCTGCACTTCCTTTGGAGAAGTACCTATTCCTCGCACAAGGTTACAAGTTCTAACTACAGCAGATATTGAACTTGTTAGAGAAATTGCCCTTTCTATAGAAGAAGGTACTTTCGAGAGACGTCTTGTTGTAGATGACGGGCAGGCTCCTTCATTAGAAGAGCGTCCCGCAAGTATACAAGCCTTTAATCAGCTCAGTACAAGTATTAGACGCAACTATAATCGTGAGCTACGTCAACTAACTGGTGGAGACTTAAATGCTGACCCTAAAGCAGCAAAGCCAGCATTACGTGCCTATATTGAAAGTTTGGAGGAGCTGTACGGACAGCTATAAGAGAGTTGG
>WQVS01000119.1 GCA_009785705.1 Coriobacteriia bacterium | reverse complement strand
TACCTGATGGGCAAAAATGCCCTGCTCACGCGCATTAAAGCCATAATCTATGTCTTTTCCAGCGGCATAACTATGCAGCAACCAGTTATAAGAACAATTCGCAAACTTATGCAGGGTTGTAGCGGAGACAGGAGTACCTTCTCCGTAGCCCAAATCAAACTGAAGCTCTTCTCCACGTGATGGCTGTCGAAGCACAGGGGGGGTCTGTCCGTGCTGAAGAAGCTCTACGATCTCTGCCTGTTTCTCTGGATTAGCAAAACTTTGCCCTGCGATAACTTCATCGTTTTTCTTCTCAAAACAGGGAGAGTCGCCAAAGGTTGCTCCTCCACCCTGTTTTAGTGCTGTCCATAGGGCTCCCGGCTTTAACTCTTCCCCAGCAAGCGTTCGAGTCTGCGCAACCAAGTAAAGCCTTTTGCGTGCCAAAGCACTCACAGCGTAGTGATTGAACTGCTGTTGTTGGCTCAAATCAGGAAGGTGAGACCCTGTCAGGCTTGCTGTCAGGCGCACATCAAGTGGGCTGTCTGTACGCTCAATTTCGTCTTCAGCAGAAAGCCCTCCTATAATCACGGAATGAAACTGTCTTCCGTATACACGGGAGGGTTGTGCTAGCAGCACTGCTGGACTTGCTGGATTTGGAGTCTGCGCAATAAAAGCTTCACGTAAAGACGCATAAAGATCTGCTGCGCTAATGCGCGGGTCAAAGCTCAAGATTCTAGTCCCTGGCTGCATGATGGGGTCAAGTTCATCTGCAGATTCATCGATTTGCTCAGCATCCGCAAGACTTGTTGCATCTGTAATTATTGCTTCTGGCGTACTTGTCGCAACTACACGGCTGCCTCCTCCCGACTGCCTTGTGAAGTGGGCAAATTTTTCCTCGTACAATTCCTGCAAGGCCGTCGTTGTACTTTTCTGCGCAGCTGCGTCTTGCAATAAATCAAAGTTACTACCCGATTGCAGTTGTAAGCCCTTTGCATAGAGTCTTGAAATGAGACTGCTCCAATCCCCTATGTGCGCACTCATGTCGCGTGCCCTAATAAGACGCAAATCTTCACAAGCACCTGATTCGTGCTTTGTAAGCTGCGCCAAGATGCCTGCAGGTCCCGTGCGGTAGCGACGCCATCGCGTATCAAGCTCCAGCACTTCATCAGGCTTTAGTCCACTATAGGCAGACATCGCAAAAGTCAGACCATTTATCTGAGCCTCTTCGTCCACGCAAATACGCAGCAGGGCAAGCAAGGCAGCCCCAAAGCTAGTTGCCCCGAAAGTTGTCTTAATATCAAGCTCAAAGGGCACATTGCGGCGCTCAAGTTCATAGGCAAGAGGTCTCAAATAATCCTGTGGGCGCGGTATAAGCAAGGCCTTAGCCTCATGAGGGAACTCCTGGTGCACCTCTTGAGCAAAATCTGCCATCAAAGCCACTTCAGCAGCATGGCCTTGAGCCATTCCGCGCACTATTTCAAGAGACTCCTCTTGGGAAGCTTGACCATAGCGGTCAGATGAACCAAGCGAAGCTACATCTATTGTCTGTGCCCCACACTCCAGAAGCTGGGTAAGCGTATTTCCTGTGTAATTGCTTGCAGGATTACCCTCTTCCCAATCAAGGGTGATTATTACTCCCCTGTCTGGCAGGTTTTCTGTGACGACTTCAGCGTCACTACTGTCTGTAATATGCTTTGCGCAGGCACAAAGCAGTGCAAGCTGTGCAGAAGTAAAGTCCCTAAAGCCTACTACAACTATCTTCTTGCGACCAAAATCTATTGCCTCTTCAGTAAGAGTCTGTGCCAATAGTTTGATAGCAAACTGATGTTCAATATATCCATCATTTTCAAGTTCTTGATGATAGCGCACAAGATGCTGCTTCATTATTCCTAAATGTTTCTTAGATTCTGTGGCCAGACCTGCTTTGTTTCCAGGGACAAAGAAGGCTGCGATATTCGCAAATAGCACCTTTCCTCCAGAAGTTTTAAGTGCGGCAGGTACCTCTGAATGACTCAGTGTCTGATTAACTACCTTCGTGCGAATGGCAGAGCCAACCAAGCTTCTGCCATCTCCCCATTTATTCCAGAGGTCTGCAGCAAAGCTGGCAAAGCTTTGCACCTGCAAGTCAGGAACCCTCACAGGATTTGACTGGCTGTTCTGATTATCATAGTCAAGTTCTAAGGCAAAGCTTCGTCCAATATCTCCCTCTTGCGCAGATGTTGCACAAAGCACCAAAATCTCATCCTCATCAGAACTCAAAAGACTGATAGCCCGGGAAAGTTTATCAGCCTTGATTGAACCCGTTAAAACCGAAAGAGTCATTGCTGTCTCACAAGCTAGCTATTCAGCATTTCTTACTAAAGGTTTTTCATCTTGAGTAATTAATTGATAAATCCGCTCAAGATCAGTCTCATCATTAAATTCAATTTCAATTTTGTTCTTGCCCTTTGCTTGCTTGACTCTAACATTGCCTCCAATAAACTTACGAAGCTTTCTTGCTGCAGCCTTATAGCTCTTTGGCGATACAGGGCGCTTTGATGCACTAGGAATTACTCCTCCACCTGAAAGTCGAGCAAGAGACTCAAGAGCGCGCACTGAGAGGCCTTCCTCGATTGCCTTCTGAGCAAGCTTTATTCTAGTCGGATCATCAGACACTGTCAGGATTGCTCTAGCATGTCCCGCCGATAGGGAGCCCTCATAAACCAATTCCTGAACCTCTTCAGGCAAGTCCAGAAGACGTAGTGCATTGGTGATTGATGCACGCGACTTTGCAAGTAGGTCTGCTAACTCACTTTGGGTCAACTGGCGCTCACTAATCAAGTTCTTATAACCGTAAGCTGCTTCAATAGCATTTAAGTCTTCGCGTTGCAGGTTCTCAATAAGAGCAATCTCGAAGGTTTCACCATCATCGAAGGTTCTAATGTGAACAGGAATGCTTTCAAGGCCTGCCATACGCGATGCACGCCATCTGCGCTCTCCTGCAACAATTTCATACTTCTCACCCTTTGGCCTTACAATGATGGGCTGCAAGACTCCTCGTTTTGCAATGGATGCACTCAACTCTGCAATTTTTTCCTCATCTATATCTGTGCGAGGCTGCAAAGGATTAGGCTCAATTAAGGCGATGCTCAGTTCATTTACATTATCACTAGCTGTTCCTGACTCAACAGCTGCACTCGAAATTAAACTTGAAAGGCCTCTTCCTAGGCCACTATTGCGATTAGTCACGGTTCATCACTTCCTTTGCTAGATTGCGATAAGTGACAGCACCTTTCCCCTTGCTGTCATACTCTATTACTGACTGTCCAAAGCTAGGTGCTTCTGAAATGCGCACAGAGCGCGGAATAAGTGTTTGGAAAGCTTTATCTCCGAAAAAGTCACGAACTTCATCCACTACCTGTTGAGCAAGCTTAGTACGACCATCGTGCATAGTCATCACTACTCCAAAGAC
>WQVS01000118.1 GCA_009785705.1 Coriobacteriia bacterium | reverse complement strand
CGCTTGACTGGATGTAACAAAAGCTGCTTGCTTTAATGCGATTTCACGCCTGATTGGTGATATACTGAAGAGTCCTAGGGAAACGCAAATCGAAGACTTTGGGTTCCGTATGAAGAAGGGGGAAGCCAGATGGCACTGCCAAAGCTTAGCGATGAACAACGCAAGGAGTATCTAGAACGGGCTGCCGCCGCTAGGCGTGCACGTGCAGAACTTCGCAAGGATTTAAAAGAAGGTAAAGTCAGCTTTATCGAAGTCATGAATAGAGTTGATGATCCCGTGGTTGCGCGCATGAAGGTTGTTACACTGCTCGAATCTTTACCAGGATACGGTAAGGCTCGTGCCCAGGCAGTGTTAGAAGAAATCGGCATTGCAGAGACGCGCAAGGTCCAGGGTCTCGGTACCCGCCAGCGTACAGAACTTATTGATCTGCTTTCTTAGTCTTATCTAATAAGCGTGCGCAAGGCTCAATAAAATTCCTGCAAAACTATTCATAATTTCTGGCCCATCAGGCGTAGGTAAAGGCACTCTACTCGAGAGAGTTCTTGAGCGCAGGTCTGATGATGCTTGGTTCTCTGTGTCTGCTACCACGCGAAGCCCTCGTCCAGCAGAGGTGGAGGGTGTCCACTATCGCTTTATTAGTCGTAAGCAGTTTGAAGACTGGATTGCTGCAGGTGAGCTCTTAGAATGGGCGCAAGTACACGGTGGCGAATACTACGGGACTCCACGTGAGCCCGTGCAGGCGCAACTCAATCAGGGAAGCAGTGTATTTCTCGACATTGATACACAAGGTGCATTTCAGGTGATGGATGCCATGCCAGAAGCAGTATCGATTTTCGTTGAACCACCTTCAGTTGATGAACTAGTAAAGCGCCTAACAAAGCGCGGTACAGAAAGTACAGAGCAAATTGAGGGACGCATTGCTTTAGCACAGCATGAAATTGAACAGAAAATGCGCTATAATTACCAGCTTGTGAATGATGATCTCGATATGGCTGCAGAAGAACTCTGTCGCATCATTACAGCAGAAGAAGCATAAGAATTAGAAGGAGCGTGAAGACATTTCATGTCTATTGTTAATCCTGAGATAGATAAGTTACTCGACAAAGTCGATTCAAAGTTTACCCTCTGCACTCTTGCAGCAAAACGTGCCTGCCAAATTAATGACATGGTACATGGCGTTCGCGAGCAAGCCCTAAGCGCTATGGCAACCAGTGAAATCTCAAAGCTGACCAGTGCAAAGCCACTAGCTTTGGCTATGGATGAGATTGCTCGTGGAGACGTATCTCCTGAAGCCCCACTAAGTGCTGCGGCTGAAGACGAATCTGACAATCCTGATGAACTGCTAGGCTAAGCTGACTATTAGGGCTTTAGCTGCTTTGATTCTTCGGTTTACTTATCTGACAAGAATCCTCTAGTCGATTTATCTCTGTGTCAAGCACCGTTTGCTTCATATCATTTCATGAGCTTGCCCTAAAGGGGAGAAATCGTAGCGTTTTCGAGCGTCGTCTTCAGGGCAATCTAGATGCCTGCCTCGAATCTGCATCCTTTGAAACTTCGCGTGTAAAGCGCATAGCTGGTTCACTCACCGTGGCAGTCCACGACCCTAGTCAGGCAGAGGAGTGCGCCCAGCTACTAGCACAAATCCCAGGGGTAACTGCTGTTGCTGTTGCCTATAAGACTAGTAGAGACTGGGAAGTAATCTGTGATACGGCTTTGCAGGCTTTACGCGAAGCTGCTCCAGAGCAGGGCAGTTATACCTTTAAGGTAGACTCACGCAGATCAAGCACCGATTTCCCCAAGAACAGCATGGATATCAACCGTGAGGTTGGTGCACATTTACTAGCTGCAACTATTGATGAGGGCGCTGGCGTCCGCATGAAAAATCCTGATGTTCTGGTAAGCGTCAAGATTGTCGGCGGCTTCACCTATATCTCTACAAAAAAGATTAAAGGCATTGGTGGCTTACCAACAGGCTCTTCGGGACGCACTGTGTCATTACTCTCTTCAGGAATTGATTCGCCTGTAGCAAGCTTCAGAATGATGAAGCGCGGTTCAGTGGTGCTGGGCTTGCACTTTTCTGGACGTCCTCAAACTAACGATTCTAGTGAGCGTCTGGTTATTGATATTGGGGAAGTGTTAGCGCGCACAGGTGGTTTAGCACGCATCTACGTTATTCCCTTTGGTGATATCCAGCGCGAAATCGCAGGCATTGTAGAGCCATCTCTGCGCGTCATCATGTACCGTCGCCTGATGTTGGTGATAGCTGAAAGGTTAGCACAAAGCCAAAAAGCGAAAGCTCTCATCACAGGGGAGTCTTTGGGGCAAGTTGCATCTCAAACATTGGATAATATTGTTGCTACAAATGAGGCCGTAGAGATGCCCATATTGCGTCCCCTTATTGGTAGCGATAAAGACGAAATAGTAAACGAAGCCCGCCATATCGGCAGCTTTGATCTTTCCATACAAGATGCAGAAGACTGCTGTACCCTCTTCATGCCAAGAAGCCCAGAAACTCACGCACGTCCCAAGCAAGTGGCAGCTTCATGGGATTTACTTGATGTAGAAGATTTAGTACAAAGAGCCCTCGACAGCGTAGAGGTACACGAATTTAACCCTCGCTTTGGTGGGCATAAGAGTTTAAGAAATTGCTAATGCGCGCTTATGGGTATCCGCAGCAAAGCGCTGTTAAATAAAGCGAGGGAATTGCTTTAGTGGATGCAGCAAAAGTTCTGACCCTCGCACAAAGTTATGCGATTGCCGTTCATCAAGAATATCCAAAGGCAGACGTTTATCTTTTCGGGTCGCATGCCAGTGGTACTGCACACAGTGATAGCGACATTGACATTGCTATTGTGGTTAATAAGGTCAAAGGCAACTGGCTTGATAGGTCAGCGCAACTATGGAAACTTTCTCAAAGGTTTAGTAATCATATTGAGCCCGTGTTATTAGAGGCTGATTATGATACGAATGGCTTCGTTTGCCATGTCCGCAAAACTGGAATTTTACTTTAAAAGCCTGCCCGCGATCACGTAAAAGTGATATGATTCCCAGGCGGTAGACAGTGGCTGTTTCAGGCCTCTCATTTTGGCCTAAAAGAGGAGCTAACACTTTTGCATGATTTAAAACAGTGGAATTGGCACTTGCTTATGATTTCAAAGTAGTAAATCTGACACTTATGTACGATTTTAGTGTAATCAATTTAAAGAGACTAGCTACTAGCTTTCGCTTTGGTGCACATAAGAGCTTGTTGCCGCGTGAGCATTAGAGTATTGCATCCAAAACATCCCTGCCAATATCAAGGCAACAAATAAACCCACGAGCCCGATGGCGATTCCTTGAGATAGGCGTCGTTCTTGCTGCAATTTGCGCTCATGAGGAGTTCTTAGCTTTAGGTCCCCATAGAGCAGCGAAGATGATGATGTGGTCGGACTTCCATAATTTAGG
>WQVS01000117.1 GCA_009785705.1 Coriobacteriia bacterium | reverse complement strand
TTGTAGGAAGGTCATGATATGTTTGTCCTCTCTTGAGCTTGCTCTACATCATTATCTTGCGGGGATTTAAGCGCAAGATGTAGAGCATGGGGATTATGGTGGAGAGAAGGACTGTTGCTGTGGTTGCGAGATAAAAAGCAGTTATTGTCCTGGCACTTAAAGAAGTATCATAGGTTGCCATAATTTCTTCAAGTGGAACATTGTTAGAAAAGCCCATAAAGTCTAAATTGCTAAAACTCATACCCGCATCACCGGCTAAGTCGGCAATAAGGTTATTTCTAAGCATGTATTCCGATATACCGCTGGATATAAAATTGCCTACCAGGAGCGATAGCGAAAGTGCAACAATAGCAATCACTAGCACTTCTAGTACGCTTTGCACAATTATACGTCTCTTCTGCTCACCCAAAGCTAAAAGAATCCCCATTTCGCGTCTTCGTTCACGCATGAGCAAAGTAACAAGTAAGCTCAGAATTATCGTTGAAGCAACAATGGCACCCCATAAGATTCCAATCGATAATCCTCCCAAAGACTCCATTGAAGAGGCTATCCTGTCATAAGCATTACTAGTATTAGTTACAGTGTGAAACTCGGGAATTATTTCCAGCGTAGCAGTTTCGAAATTATCCATGTATGCAGGGTCATGCAAAACATAAATGTTTTGAAACCATAGCATATCTTCAGGATTTTCTTCTAGATTTAAGCCTTTAGGATTCATTGCTATGCTTTGTTCAATCTGGTAGACAGCAGCAGCTAGCGAGACAGAATTGGGGACATAAATACGATTTTCCATTTGCTCTTGAAAGTGTGCATCAGCCCATTCATCGCCAGTGTCGAAAGCGAGGTTTGAAGTAAAGATTCCGACCACTTCAAACTCATACGAACGCCGAGCAAAGACATCTTCAGGATTACTGTAGCGACTCACATCATAGATATCTGTGTCGCGCATATCCAAAATTATATTCTGGAGAGTAAAATTAGAGCCAATATGAAGATTATTTAACCTAGCAAAATTTTCTGAAATGAGTGCAACATAAGTAAGAGTGGATACCTCCTCATCTGCAAGCATCCTGCCTGCGCTTAACTCAATAATGCCCTCTTCCAGCTCAAAGAGCTGTGTGCTTCGAACACCCTTCAAGCTGAAATGTCTCCACTCTGCTTCTTCCTCAACAATAAAGGGTAACCCACCTTCTGGTATATATCTTTCGAGCGAATTGCTCGTGAGGTGCCAAGCTTCAAGCGAATAATCAAACTGTCTCACATAAGGCAAAGTACCAATTTCTCCAAGTATCTCCGGACTTAACCCAATGGGGATTTCTGGCCAAAACCCATTTGCTGCCTCGTACTCTTCCATGGCCTTAATGTCCATTTCAACGATGGCTACTGGGGGTATCTCTCCTCGCAAGTTTAAGTCTACGCTCTCAATCGCCTGATTGACTGATATTGCCCCAGATATAACAACTCCGAGAATAAAAATTATGGCGAACAGGGTAAGAGACTTTTCAATATTCTTTGCTATATTAGTGACAGCTCGTTGTACAAGATTCAAATTGTCTCTCCTAATCGCTATCTTGCAGGCTTTCAAGTCCAAGCTCTAATCGATGGATCCCTTTTCTGCACGCATCTTTATTCTTAGTCCTGTATACATCAACAATGAGGGAAGTAGGGCTGCGACATACATTAAGTATGAAGGTAGCAATTCTTGATTGTAGTAACCTGGGGTCATCAAGAAGGAATGTACCATCATCACCATGTATACTGACGAAGTATTCATAAGTGTAGAGACGGCATGGGCAGTACTCTCATATGGCGAGTTAAGATCTATTGCGCTCCAACTAAGCACCGTAAAAATACTAATAAGGATTGCTGGAAGAATTGTCACCGAGAACAGGCTACACTTAAATACTGGCCTAAAGAATCGATAAGCGCACAATGCATATAAACCTTGCACCGCAATAAGCCCAAGCACCACAAAAACAGAAATGAAAGTAGTGGAAAGCTCTATTCCAGCATCAGCCAGAGCAAAATCAAACAATGTTACCAATACTCCCAATAACAAGCAGAGCACCACAAGTGCTGCATGAATAGCAAGTGAGCAAAAATTATTAAAGGCAATATTTTGCACAGATTCCATGTCGATATTTTTCTCAGACATCCTATCCTCACCTCTAACATTCCTCATGCTTAAAATTTGTGTCGGTAACTGGTCGAGAATAGCTCAGTTAGGGCAATCTGTGCAAGGTCGCAGTTCCCGTTGCCCTAAAAACACCGTTTGTGCTTCTTGCCTCGGCCCACCAATTCGTCCTTGAGCCAGGAATTAGGCAGCCTCTCAGACGATTAGTTTGCCCTGTAGTATTAGTCCTCCCTGGAGGAATATTGTGTGTTGTACCTATGTCAGTCCCGAGTGCCGGATTAGTGCCAGCAGCTCGAATTCTTAACGTATTGCTTCTGTTCTGATTTACTCCAGCCACAAAGACCTGCTGATTAAAGTGCTGACGAGCCAAAGTTGAACTTCTCCTTATGCCAGTTTCATTATTGATTCTTGCTGTAGGAAGCGCAATCGCCTCAGTTGGCAACACTGGAAAAATGACTAAGCAAAACACCGTAAAAGTACTCGTTGCAATTTTCACAAACATGTTCATGTGATTTCTCTCCTCAAAGTCTAAAGCTGTCATATAGCAAATGACGCGCAAGACATATATTAAATTCTGTAGAGTAAAGGTTGTTAGAGTATTAGTTCCACTCATGGCTCTAACTCTAAGGTTCATAGAATGCCACATGGTGCGATAATGCTCTGATGGCAATAAGAATAAATCGCATGATTGGCAGTCCCCCTCCTTGCATTCGAAATGAATGCTTACAAGAAAAGCTTCTCATAACACCCCCCCCCCCTTGTCAAGCATTTCGTCGTTCATTTTGGTTCACTTTTGTTACATCAATACTTGAACATGACTCTCTCTAGGAGGATAATCGTAGCTGCACTTCCTTTGGAGGAGTGCAACTTATGCACTTGTTTGTGCCATGTGAAAAGAGGGCTGCCTAATGCCAGATAATGACTACGTTCTTGCACTTACAGATATCGTTATTGATTCAGAGTTTAAGTATCTGCTTCCCTCTTTAGATTCGGTGAGTCTTACAGTATTAGAAGAAGACATTTTAGAGCATGGACTGCGGGATGCTCTTGTACTTTGGAGAGACTCTAGCCAAGAAAATCAAAGTATCTTAATTGATGGGCATAATCGTTATGAAATACTTCTTAAACATGACTTACCTTTTAAGGTTAGCTATATGGAGTTTGACTCTCGTGAAGAAGTTATCATTTGGATAATCACAACACAAATTGCAAGGCGCAATCTTGCAGCATTGCAAATGAGCTATTACCGCGGAACACACTATATGACAGATAAAAGATTGGTAGGAGAAAACCAATTTATGCAGCTAGATAGGGTTGTTCAAACTGAACAACCCTCTGGCTCAACGGCTGTACGCTTAGCTGAGAAGTATAAGGTGTCTCCTATGACTATTAGACGTGATGCTCAAGTAGCTTTAGGGATAGATGCACTAGGGGCAATATCTTCTTTAGCAAAGCGCATGATTTTAGAAGGAGAAGTACCTATTCCTCGTACAAGGTTGCAAG
>WQVS01000116.1 GCA_009785705.1 Coriobacteriia bacterium | reverse complement strand
CCAGTCGATATGTGAACGAGCCCAAAAGCTTCAACCAATTTCGCAGCTTGTGTACCTTTTCCTGAACCAGGAGCACCCAACAAAATAACATTCATAGTTCTGTATACCTCTTTCGTGTTAAAAATCTACGCCCATGATAGCACAGCAAGCTGTTTTGCAGCGCATTTAACACTTCTTTAACGCTCACTTAGCGCTCATTTAGCGCCTACTTAACACTGGCTTAGCCAGAGCTTTATCAAGTTTTAATCCTGTCTCGCTATGATGCTTTCACTTGATAGTGAGCAGGAAGAGTCTGACGACCAATAATGACGGCTTTTCCTGCAATTGGATGACCTCCCATCATGAGAAAGGATAAGCGATGTTGTCTCACAGTGTTCACAAATACAAAGTAGGCCTGCTTTTTGCAGCACTACTTACCCTATTGCTGGGGGTGCTGGGGCTGGCGTGTCTGCCCTCCCCCGCAACAGCGGCCGTACCCGCACAGCGGCGCAACTTTAACACGCAAAGTAGCCATGTAGGCATGCCCGTACACAATTCGGGGACTACCCCTGCCTATTGCCTAGATTTTAGAGTAGCGGGCCCCAACAATCTGGAAATGGCGCGCGGAACAAAGCTTTCCCGCGCAGTCGGCAGTGAAGGGCGCGCCATCTCTATTGCCTTAGACTTGGGTCCTGCTACAACTTCTGGGGGTACCACCCTTAATGGAATATCGCTTACGAATTTAGAATGGCGCATGGCAGTTCAGATGGCGATTTTCAGAATTCAGGGACACAGCCTCTCTGAATACAGTACCAGCACCAACCAGTGGAGAGCTTCAACATGGATAATGAATCGTGCGCTGAATGAGAATACCGTGCAGCTCAATCGTTATTGGCGCTATGAGCCACCCTCAAATGTCAGAGTGCAGAGAATGGCCTTGGCACAAGGCGACCCGCTTACTTCACGTGTCCGCGTGCAAAAACGTGCTACGGGCAGCAGTACTCCTCTTGCAGGTGCCGTATTTGGAATGTGGACCAATCGGGCAGCTGCAGTCAGTGGAAATATCAATAGTTCCAGCTTTATTCGCTCTAGCACCTCTGGTTCAGATGGAAATGCTTGGTGGTATCGTGTTCCTGTTGGAGGAACCTACTACATTAGAGAGCTGAGTGCTCCACCAGGGTACTTGCTTAATACCACCGTGATAAGCGTTAATCCCACAAGAGGAGATGACTCTGAGGCAGCCGCTGACTCCTTGCCCAGCTTCCTTACGGGAACGATTAGCAACGAGCCCGAACCAATAGGGCGTATTGAGCTGACAAAACAATCGGTTTCCCCAGGTGGCTTTGTTTCTGCCGCAAGTGTTGCTGAGAATTCTGCTTATAGTCTAGCTGGTGCTGTTTATGGGGTATGGACAAATAGCTCTGCCGCTGATGCAAAGAATACTACTCACAGTTCCTATGTGGGCAGAATGACCACCAATGCACAAGGGTCAGCTCGCATGGACGACCTGAATATGGGCACTTATTTCATTAGAGAGATTGCTCCCCCAGCAGGTCATGTGCTTGATGCAACTACTCATCGGGTGGTGCTTACCCCAACAGGAACAACCAGTCCCAGCATTGGTCGCGTCAGTTCTAGTGACATACGTCGCTATGGAACTGGTCTCAATATCCGCAAAGTTGACGGAGAGACAGGGCGGCCTGTAGCAGGAGTTGGTGCTAGTTTGGCTGGTGCAGAGTTTGAAATTCGCTGGGCAGATCCTTCTGCGCCTGGTGGCTGGAGAGTGCACAGTTTAGTAACTGATGCTTCAGGACATGCAGAATATCGCGCTACAGGAAGCTCAAGGCCAGGTATGCCTATAGGGACTTTCCAGGTACGCGAAGTACGAGCACCCGAAGGCTATTTGATTGACCCAGAATTTGCCAATTGGCGCAGCTTCAATGTGCTTGATTCTGATGGAGCAGAACGCCCCATAGAAATATCGCTGCAGAATGTAGTTCCTCGTGTAAATGAGCAGATTATTCGTGGTGATATAGCGCTGCGCAAATACGCCACCCCTGAAGGTGACCTGATTCGCCCCTTGGAGAATGTACGTTTTAACATTATCGACAATACTCCCAGAAACAAGGATGGTGGGGTTAATCCGCGCTATGGAGATATCGTAGCAACGCTCATCACCGACAGGGATGGCTTTGCGTCAAGTCGCAACCTTATTCCTCCCAGGTCACAATGGGGAACGAAGGATTTCAGCAGTGGACTTCTTGAATATGGAGACTATATCTTGCACGAAGACCCGGCTTCAACACCAGAAGGTCTGAGACCTATCGATGACATACAATTCAGCATAAGCGAAAATGGGATTGAAAAGCGCTATCATCTGGTAAATCATGAAATCACTGCAGCTGTCAGCATAGCAAAGCGCGACGCCGAAACAGGTAAGGTCATTCCTCTGGCAGGAACGCAGTTTCAGATATTTGACAAAGATAAGAACTTGATGAGCTTTACTGTCAACTTTCCCCAAACGCAGACCATAAGCACTTTTACTACTGATGCAAGTGGACAAATCAACCTACCTGAGCCTCTAAAGGTTGGAAGCTACTACCTAAAAGAAGTGCAAGCACCTACGGGATATCTCTTACTGGAAGACTACATTAGCTTTCGAGTCGAATCTGAACATCGCTGGACAGAACCCATGATTGTCACCATAGACAATTACCCCGCAATGGGCAGAGTGCGCGTGATAAAGACTGACAGTGTCACGGCAACAGCAGTACCTGAAACAGTCTTTGAGTTGCGTGCGAAGAACGACATCGTCACAGCAGATGGCTCTGTGCGTCTAGCAGCAGGGACACTGGCAGACGTATTACGCACAGATGAAAGGGGCATCGCCGAAAGCATTCCTCTTTACCTGGGCGCTTACGAATTGCTAGAAGTAGAAGCAAATCACGGGTATCTGCTTAATCCGCAGGTCTTTGAAGTTGAGCTGAGATACAAAAATCAACATACTGCACTGGTCTGGAGTGAAATCGAGATTGAAAACGACCCTGTTGATGTGTCTTGTGAGGTCGACAAGCAGACTATCGATGTGACTTCTGCGGGATATAAATCACTGCCCGGTGAAGCGCAGATTGATAACAGTGCACAGGGCAGCAAAGAGACCTATCGCTACGATGTGAACTTTAGGTCAAGCTCAAATGACTGGGCTGATGAATTTGTAGTTATTGACAATCTAGAGGGCGTCAATGCTGGACAAATTCGTGTCGATGAATTGTGGACCCCTGTCGTCTGGGGAGACACTAACGGCCTCTACAATCTTTGGTATCAGACAAACCTAAGTGATGAAACCAGCACCTACTCTGATGTTTTTGCTGCCAGTAAGGATGAACATAATCCCGCAAATCCCGAAAAGCTCATGCGCTTTAGTAATGTGGGCTGGAGGCTCTGGCAAGAAGATCTTCGTGCAGACAAGAGGCAAAGGTTTAGTGTTTCAGATTTAGAGCTAGCAGAAGATGAGTACATCACTGCAATCAAGTTGGAATATGGTCGTGTGGAAAAGGGCTTCACCAGCAAGAACGATGGTGACTGGACACCTAGGGAAAGTGACCGCTTCTACAACCGCGAGTCTGCTGAGGCCACTGGTCTTGCCCCTCTGAGCTACCTTGTTTACTGTCCACAACCTATAGGTAAGTACGACCCTGAGACAGGCGAAGAAAACGTCATCT
>WQVS01000115.1 GCA_009785705.1 Coriobacteriia bacterium | reverse complement strand
GGCATCAGGCGACCCCAGTTAATGGAGTTTGCGCTGGATAGTTGTAGGTTAGTGTTTTCACTCAGCCATTTTTGTAGGTCTTCGTTAAAGAAGGCTTCCTTGACCGCACGTTGGCAGTCATCAAAGTTGCCCTTAACGCCATACACACCTACGTTCATGCCGAGGCTACTGGTCATTTGTGTGCGCTGGACATCAGACACTCCGCCATCGGGATAGAAGACAATCAGATTTGTGTGGCTGCGATGAGCAAAGCCCGCGAGTGCTGCACTTCCCGTGTCACCACTAGTTGCCACCAAAATCAGCAAGTCGCGCGACAGACTGCCATTGGTCATCCCGCGTTTCAAAGAAAAAGAGAAAAAGCGGGGCATGCATTGCAGTGCCATGTCTTTGAAGGCAGAGGTTGGACCATGCCAGAGTTCTAGCATGTGGGTATCCTCATCCAGGCTAACTACAGGCGCGATACGGTGATCGTCGAACTGGTTGCCATAGGCCTTTTGCATCATGCGCAAAGTATCCGCTGCATCAATGTCGATGTCGAAGGCGTTGTAGATGTAGGCACCACGTTCTGCATAGCTTGCGCCGCGGAGCGAATCGATTTGAGGCAAATCAAGCCGTGGTAGGGTTTCGGGCAGGTAAAGTCCGCCCCCGTCAGCGATCCCGCGAAGTAAAACCTCGCTAAATGCAGGACGCGAGCTGTCAAGCCCGCGCGTGTCAATAAATTTGAGAGTCATAATGGGCTTATTGTACCGCTATTCACTACGCCTAAGCGGGAAAAACAAAAATGGTAACAAAAAAGCTGATTTTTATCGCACTATCGAGGTGATTGGCTAGCAAATTTTGCCACTTGTCGATATTTTTTATTAATAATAGGAATCATTATTACTTTTATGATACTATTGACACTATATTAATCATAATAACGTCTGGGAGGACTCCAGATGAAAGGGGAAGACAATGGGAAACTTAAAACTCTTTAAAACGGCCAAGGCCACTGCAGGAATCGGTGAATCTTCTGTAGGTACAGCAGCTGCTAATTATTCGGGTGATGGCGATACTACAATCGCACAAAAACTGGGCATCTTCTTTTTGTATGCAACAGCAGCCTGGAGTGTCATGGTTAACATTGACAGCTTCGGTACATTTCTTGTGATGTTTAACGAGATGTTTATAACTCATCAAAAGGTCATGGCAGGATACTACTTGATAGATTCCTTCATTTTGGGCTTTGGTGCAGTACCTCTTTTTGTGCTAGGAGTATTACTTCGTAAGGGAGCCCCTTATGGAAAGGCTCTTACCTGGGGAAGCATTGGACTGATTACCTCAATTTTGGCGGCCATTGCTTGGCTGGTAGTGATTATTCTTATTTCGGTCGTTATCGGTCTAAGCCCCTTCTAATTTTTACACCCCTATGGCTTTGGAGGCAGAGCATTTCCAGTCGGAACAATGCTCTGCCTCTCTTTTTTGTGGATAAAATGTGGATAAAATGTTCGCATGACTCCATATTTAGTGTATTATGGAGTCACTATGTTGAGATCGCCGACAAACAGATTCGCCCTGATTTTAGCAGCACTTCTTTTTATTCTAGGAGTACTTGCAACTGTTGCGTGGGCACTTGACCCTTCTCTTGCTAACCTTACTATCGAAACTGGCACAGGTCCTACCAATGACATCAGCTCAGGCTCATTGATTTCGCCCCCTGCAGATGCCCTGTCAAGTGGTGAAGTTTTAGTAGGGAAGTCTATTGAATACAATACTGATTCTGTGTTGGGTACTCCCGATGGGACAGTTACGATAACCCTTACTGCATGGGCTAATGTGTTCACTGATACTCATGGCGTGATTCAAAATCCGCTCTTGCCCATGGCTAGTGGTGCCTACATTACTGTCACCGATGACATTGGGGAGTTTGCGCTAGCGGATACTCTGCCTGCAGGATTGAGCCTTAGTGGTGGATCGGTAGTGTGGAATATCACCGATCAAGCAAGCCTGCTGGGGACTGCTTCGCTTGAGGTTCAGTACACTTTGACCGTTGCAAACCCTGCGAATCTGCCCTATATGATGGACTATTGGTATTCGACAGGCATAGCGCAGCTAGCTTTTGAACCTCATCATGAAAATCCCTATTACTACACGATGACCGAAACGGTGTATGACCAGTTTGATATGTCTATGAATTGGAACAATGGCAATGGACTTAATAATGGGGCAATCATTGATAATGAGTTGGGTTTAACCCTTGTTTTTCCTGCCAATATTTCTGCGGCACAAATGGATGCCTATAACGCTGATGGCACGATGAACACAGCAGGACAGTGGAACTGGTGGCCGCAGAATGCGAACACACGCAATCAGGCCGCGACGGTGGTGACTGCAAGTGGGACCCAGTATTATAGCTGGCACTTACATTGGTTACGCGGGACCCAGGCAAAGAGTTATTTCTTTACTATAAAAGATTTGCTCGGTCCTGGTTTGGACGTTCAGTATGAAGCAATTTTGCAAGGTGGTGGTGGGAGTGGCTCTCTTGCTGGGGGTAAGACTACTATCAGTGAGGAGTATTTCCAGCGCTCTCAAAATAGTGGCCAAGATGACCCCTTCTTTTGGGTAGGGGACACCATCAATAAAGAGCTGGACGTAATGGGTGAGATTAAACTGAGCGATGATACGGTGACGCTGCCCACGTTTCAGTTGGCAGTCGACAAGGCCTTTGGAGCAGGAAGTACTCACCTCTACTGGGGCATTGATGATAGCAGCAAATTTCACTTTTCTGTACAAGACGAAGCTGGGCTCTATCTGGTCTTCTTTGACCTAGGTGGAGGAGAGCTTGCCTTCAGTGGTTATACAGCAAGAAGAATACTGTACTCCTTCAGCGTGGATGCTCCTGTTATCTTGACGGGTATTCCTGCAGAAGACTTTGAGGGCAATGCCAAAACCTATGTGCTTAACGAATATCCTGACTGGACAACAGAGTTTGCCCATCCGCCACAGGTTGCAGTGACTTATAGTCTTGATGGTGGTGCAGCTGGCGATTCGGGCACTGTTGGACCAACTTTTAGCGATGAGTCTACGCTGACGGTGACTAACACCTTTGCAGGTAGACCCGTTGCGGCGATGCGTCTACTGAAGCTCTTTGATGGCTTCCCTTCCGATTGGGGTATCACAGCAGCTACAGAATTCCAGGTAAAAATCTGGGATGCTGACAATAGTAACTATTTGCTCTTTGTTGCGCCTGATGCTGAAGCATTGGCTTCTGGTTCGGGATGGGACAGGAGCTATTGGTCGCCTGGCACTCTCTTTTGTGTAGGTAATGATGGAGGAGCTAGCGGCAATTGGAATATAAGCGACTCTTATTGGGAGCAACGTTATCTAGAGGGTAGTGCTGCAATTCTTGATACGATACCGATTTACCTTCTGCAACAGCTTGGCTTGACTAATATCTGGCCATCTCAGTACGAAGTGCACGAATTAGACTTTGCGGGGAACTTGCTCTCAACTTCTCCTGTTAATTCCTGGTGGCAGGCTTACTATAGTTTCCGTAATCTAATGCGTGTGGGTGGCCCTGGTGATCCAGGTACTATTGATCCTGGTGGCAATTATCTTGTTACGGTAACAAACGTTTTCCAACACGGTGAAGGCAACCTGTCGCTCTTTAAGGAACTTGAAGGATACCCAGAAGACTGGGATGTAAGTGATGAGACGAGTTTTACCATTAGGATTTGGGATGCTGTTGAGAACCCCTCTGTACTTTTACTGTTTGACCCAGTAAGACAAAGTGATGGAACTTTCAGGCATGTAGGATT
>WQVS01000114.1 GCA_009785705.1 Coriobacteriia bacterium | reverse complement strand
TTTGTAGATAGTGCAAAAGGTTCCCGCATCTATGATGTTGAGGGTCGTGAATACATTGATTTTGTACAGTCTTGGGGACCTATGATTTTGGGTCACGGTGCACCAGAAGTTGTTGAATCGGTTGCCGATCAGCTGAAACGTGGTACCAGTTTTGGTGCTCCCACTGCACTGGAAACTATGGCAGCAAAGGCTGTAGTTAATGCAGTACCTTCGATTGATTTAGTTCGCTTTGTGTCTTCAGGGACTGAAGCCGTTATGAGCGCTATTCGACTAGCGCGTGGCTACACTGGCCGTGACAAGATTATTAAATTCGATGGAAATTATCATGGTCACAGTGATGGACTTCTCGCTTCGGCAGGTTCAGGATTGGTAACCTTGGGTATTCCTTCGACCCCAGGGGTAACTAAGGGCAATGCGGCTGATACTCTGATTGCGCCCTACAATGACCTTGCTGCTGTACGTGCAGTATTTGAGGCAAACGCAGGCGAAGTAGCCTGCTTAATCCTAGAGCCCGTAGCAGGAAATATGGGAGTTATTCCTCCTGCAGAGGGCTTCTTGCAGGGACTACGTGAGCTTTGTGATGAATTTGGAGCACTGCTTATCTTTGATGAAGTAATCACAGGATTCCGCCTAGCCTTAGGTGGCGCACAGGAATACTATGGCGTTACTCCTGACCTGACTACTTTAGGCAAAATTATTGGTGGAGGATTCCCTGTGGGAGCCTTTGGTGGACGCCGCGACATTATGGAGAAACTGGCCCCATTAGGTCCTGTGTATCAGGCAGGAACACTAAGTGGAAACCCCATTGCTATGGCAGCCGGCATTGCCGTGATAGATAAGCTGTCACGCCCAGGTGTCTACGAAGACCTAGAAGCAAAAGGCAAGCGCCTGGCAAGTGGCTTGAAGGCAGCAGCAGATAGTGCTGGTATTCCATCTTTCGGTACACAGGTTGGCTCTATGACCTGTCTATACTTTACAGAAGGGCCAGTCACCGACTGGGACAGCGCATCAAAGGCAGACACAGATTTCTACGCTAAGTATTTCCGCGCGATGCTGGATTGTGGCATGTGGTTGGCCCCTAGCCAGTTCGAGGCCTGTTTCGCATCGTGTGCGACTACAGAGGCTGACATTGATGCACTTATTGCAGCAGCAGGCGAAGTCCTAAGTGAGCTTGCGTAAGGTGAAGGCAATAATTCCTGCGGCGGGACTAGGCACACGCTTCCTGCCAGTAACTAAGGCGCAACCAAAAGAGATGCTGCCTGTGGTAGACAAACCCATAATGCAATACGTGGTAGAAGAAGCATCTTCTGCTGGAGTAGATGCAGTTCTTCTTGTCACAGGGCGCAATGAAAAGGTTATTGAAGATCACTTTGACCGTTCGGTAGAACTAGAAGAGATGCTAGGGAAGAGTGCCAAAAATGGCCAGCTCCAGAGTGTAAAAAATATCTCAGATCTAGCAGAGTTGTTTTATGTGCGCCAGAGATATCCAGGGGGCTTAGGGCAGGCAGTTGCCTGTGGAAAATCCTTTATATCTGACGAGCCTTTCTATGTGTTATTGGGTG
The DNA here is from genome assembly GCA_009785705.1 of Coriobacteriia bacterium. Lineage (GTDB taxonomy): Bacteria > Actinomycetota > Coriobacteriia > WRKU01 > WQUG01 > WRBW01. Next base: position 2,372 of record WQVS01000114.1, on the reverse strand, counting down.
ACATTATCGTGCCTCGCATGGACGTTTTGCCGGTGATGCAGGCAGCGCACGAGAAGTATGGCGCTTCGGTCATTGCGGTCGAGCGAGTGGCACCTGAATTGACTTCGCGCTACGGCGTTATCAGCGGGGGAGAAATCGAGCCAGGAATCTTCAAGATCGATGGCCTGGTAGAGAAGCCAGCACCTGGAACAGAGCCTAGTAATCTCGCGGTATTAGGGCGCTATTTGCTGACTCCTCGAGTTATGGACATTCTCCAGAGCACGAAGCCTGGTGTCGGAGGAGAGATTCAACTAACAGATGGACTCGTAGAGCTGCTAGCTCATGAGGATCTTTATGCTGTTGAGGTGCCTGCTAGAAGCAGTTATGATACAGGCAATGTGCTGGCTTGGCTTGAGGCAAATTTGGCCTTAGCTTTACAAAACGATGAATACAATAACGACATTCGCGCTATAATCGCTTCGTTGCTAAACGAGGCAAAATAGTACCCAGAAATGTGCGGAGAGACTGCCCAAAGTAATTTAGTTATGCTGGGTCTATTAATAGGGAGGTAGAACGTGTCTTCTTCAATTTCAGACAGTATTTTAGAGCAGAGAATTAGTGATGGCTCTGCTATTTTCGGAGTTGTTGGTCTTGGCTATGTGGGCTTGCCTCTTGCCGTGGCAATGGCAGAACGAGCAGGCAATCGCTGTATAGGCTTTGAGGTTTCACCAGAGCGTGCTCAGCAGATAAATGAAGGACAGAGTTATATAGGTGACATTCCTAGTGAAGAACTTGCTCCTCTTGTACAGAAGGGTCTTATTGAGGCAACAACTGACTTTTCTCGTATTGCTGAATGTGATGTTGTGGCTATCTGTGTGCCAACGCCTTTGAATTCTCATAATGAGCCTGACGTTTCCTATATGATTGCAGCGGCGAAAGACATTGCCCCTTACTTAAAATCAGATGTTCTCGTAACACTTGAATCGACCACCTATCCAGGTACGACAGAGGAAATTCTATTACCTCTTATTGAATCGAATAAGCTGGTGCTTAATGAAAATCTTTTCGTTGCCTTCTCGCCAGAACGTGTTGACCCTGGTAATGAAACATGGAAAATCACCAACACACCTAAGGTTGTGGGAGGCATTGGTGAGAGATCCACAGAGTTGGCAACGCTTTTCTACAGTAAATTTATCGATACAGTTGTCCCTGTTTCAACAGCACGTGCAGCAGAACTATCAAAGCTGTTTGAAAATATTTTCCGCTGTGTAAATATTGCACTAGTTAATGAGCTTGCCCAGCTGTGCGAACGTATGGATATTGACATTTGGGAAGTGATTGATGCAGCAAAAACAAAGCCCTTTGGCTTTATGCCCTTCTACCCAGGACCAGGACTTGGAGGGCACTGTATTCCCGTTGATCCCTTCTATCTATCATGGAAAGCGCGAGAATACGACTTTCACACTCAATTTATTGAACTTGCAGGTCGCATTAATGAAAATATGCCCTATTACGTAAAGACTCGTCTTATGGACGCTCTTAACACGCAGGGCAAGGCTCTTAATGGCTCACGTGTTTTGGTGTTAGGTGTTGCCTATAAGGCTGACATTAACGATATGCGTGAAAGTCCTGCAATAAGTGTTATTGCCCTACTTAAAGAGAAGGGTGCACAAGTTCACTATCATGACCCTTATGTGGCAGAGTATGTCCAGGATGGTGAAAGAGTAAGCAGTATACCCTTAACAATAGATGAACTTAAATCGGCAGATGCTGTAATCATCCTTGCTGGTCACACAGGAGTTGATTATGATCTGGTGACAGAGCATGCATCGCTTGTGTTTGATACGCGCAACGTCATTGAACTTAATGCGGGGGATACTGTCATCAGATTGTAGGGCTAAACTTGATATTCTGCAGATGGTAGAGGGCATCGGTACTCAGTAAAGAAAAAGAGATGGAAACTCAGATACTTCCATCTCTTTTATGCTTGCTAGAACTGATTTGCGTGGCTAAATAATCGCGATAAAGATAATCGCTACGATAACCCCAGCAAGTGCAGAGATTGCAGGAACATGATCTTTGTTGGTGACAATGGTTTGTGGGAATATCTCACCAAAGACAACGTAGAGCATCGCACCCCCAGCGATAGCAAGCGACAAGGCCAGAGCAAAAGATGAAATCCCTCCGATTAGTACGCCGAAGACTGCACCAATAACGGTGGTAGCTCCTGCTGCCATGGTTAAGAGTATTGTTTTAATCTTTGAGAGCCCACCAGATATGAGTGGGGCAGAGATGGCCATACCTTCAGGAATATTATGGAGGGCAATTAGGAGGCCAATAGTTATACCTAGCGTGATTTCATATTGACCAGCGGCACCCATGGCAAGGCCTTC
>WQVS01000113.1 GCA_009785705.1 Coriobacteriia bacterium | reverse complement strand
GCAGAGGAGGTCGCCCATGACAAAATACAGACAGGCATGGCTTGACATTGACCTAGAGGCTGTACGTGACAATGTCACAGCCTTCCGCCGACTCGTGGCACAAGAAGCAAGCCGCAAAACATCTGCGGGTAACCGCGTGGTAGAACCTCCAGCTCTTATGGCAGTCGTAAAGGCTGATGCCTATGGACACGGTGCTCCTGCCATAGCGCGTGCAGCCGTCAGTGCGGGCGCCAATTGGCTTGGTGTTGCTACAGCACAAGAGGCCCTAACCCTGCGCGAAGCAGGCATCACAGCACCAGTGTTGCTGCTGTCAGAGCCCCCCGAAGAGGCACTGCAAGAATTGCTTGAGGCCAATATTACCTGTACTGTAGCCACGGCAGAATTCCTACAAACCCTAGCGGGCTACGCCATGCTAGAACATCGCCAGATTAACTATCATCTAAAGGTAGACACAGGCATGAGACGCATCGGAGTCTGTGCAGAAAAGGCAGTCAGCCTAGCTAGACAAGCAGCAGACCTTCCGCTATTGAAGATGGGTGGCATCTTTACTCATTTTGCCAATGCAGATGTCGTAGGTGACTGGGACGCGCGCCAACAACTAGAACTTTTCCAGGGCGTCATTCGCAGACTAGATGACCTGCGCTTGCGCCCACCACTAGTGCATGCCTCTAATACCGCAGCAACTATGCTAATGCCCCAGGCTCACTTTGATATGGTGCGTGTCGGCATAGGGCTGTACGGACAATATCCCTCAAAGGATACTCACGACATACTGGATCTTACCCCTGCTATGAATGTGCGTGCTCGCGCTAGTCTCGTCAAGCCCATCGCCATGGGTGAAGGTGTAGGTTATGGCCTGTCATGGCGCGCGCATAGACCTTTGCAGTTAGTTACCTTGCCACTAGGTTATGCAGACGGCATTCCGCGGATTTGTTCGAACAAGATGGACATCCTTGTCGATGCCTCTGGCAAGCGCATTGAACAGGTCGGCAGAGTATGCATGGACATGCTGATGGCTGCAGCCAGCACAAGTGATGACGTCAAACAGGGAGACGAGTTTGTCCTAATGGGTGCAGTGCGCTCGAAAAGTAGCGCTGCCAGTGTCCGCGAACTCGTTAAAAAGTCGCGGAAGCTCGTTTTCGGAAAGCCAGAAGACTACATAGGGGCAGACGAAATAGCCGAAGAGGCAGGAACAATCAGTTACGAGCTTCTTTGTGGTTTAGGCAATCGCCTGGAGAAGGTCTACCGTAATGCCTGAACTAAAAATTGGTGCGCGACCTGAAGACATTGCACAGTTTTGGGGTGAGCACAGTCAGCAGGAACCGAATTGCGCAGAATCGACTATGCAAGGCTTTCGCAGCCATGCGCTGAAGTGCTGTAATTGCGCGCTTGCACAGTCCCGAACTCAGGTTGTGTGGGGGACAGGCTCTGCCGATGCTACTTTAGTTTTTGTAGGTGAGGCTCCGGGACGCAATGAGGACCTGGGAGGAGAACCCTTCATCGGCGCAGCAGGCAAGGTGCTGGATGAATTCTTAGCAGAGGCTGGACTAAAGCGCGATGAGGTCTACATAGCCAATGTAGTCAAATGCCGTCCGCCCAATAACCGTAACCCACTACCAGAAGAGATTGCCGCCTGCAGTCCCTATCTGAACATTCAACTTGAGCTAATCGAGCCTGCCGTGGTAGTTACCTTGGGCAAATTTGCATCACAGTCTTTGCTGCAAACTACCAGAGGAATCAGTAGCCTGCAGGGTCAAGTGCAACGGACTGAGCGATTCACGGTACTACCCCTTTATCATCCAGCAGCAACAATCTATGACCGCAGCAAGCGCGAACCCTTCTTTGAAGCTGCGGCGACGCTAAGACAGATACTGACTGAATATGCCAAACGCTAAAGTAAGATTGCTAAGCTTAGATGACACCCTTAGAATAGGTCAGGCACTAGGAGAGAGTATCCAGCCCGGCACGGTGATTGTCTTATCAGGTGACCTGGGCGCAGGAAAGACTCAGCTGGCATCTGCCATTGCACAAGGGATGGGTATCAGTGAAACTATCACAAGTCCCACCTTTGCTATCTTAAAAAATTACACCTCAGGTAGGATTCCCCTTAATCACATGGATATCTACCGCCTAGAAACGGTAGAACAACTAGATGACCTGGACTTTTGGGATTTGTTTAGCAGCGATGAGCCCAGCGCGACCCTAATCGAGTGGGGAGGCATGTTTGATGAGGTCAGCAACAAAGCAGACCTCATAATCAGCTTAAGCATAGTCGACGATGAAAGGCGCTGCATGAACCTGCAGGCACAAAGCGCACAGGGAGAAGAGACATTGAGCCTTATAGTGAAGGTATCCAGTGAGAACTAATGTCTAAATATCTACTAGCCTTCGACACCTCAAGCAATGACATTGTCATCAACCTAGCATCTTTTGCCTATGACGAGCAAAAACTATTGAGCGTCGTAGCCAAGATCCATCCTGCACCACGCGCGGCTAATACGCAGTTGTTGACTCACATTGATGCAGCCCTTACTCAGGCAGGCGTCAGCAGAAATGAACTTGCAGCAGTAGCAATCGGCACGACCCTTGGCTCCTACACAGGGGTGCGTATCGGGGTCGCCACTGCAAAAGGAATTGCTCAAGCATTGGGTATCCCTCTTTATGGTCTGACAATAGACGAGGAGCAATTAAGCCCAGACCACCTGCTAGATTGCTTCGAGCAAGCCTATCCTTACCAGACAGGTGACCCAGGTACTGTGCTGCCACGCTACACTCAGCTCTCTTATGCTGAAGAGGCAGAGAAGAAGCAACACCCAGCACGCTATGAGAATAATCGTGGCAACAATGATGAGCAGGACTGCAGTCACAGTGGCAACTATCGCAGTGCTGGTGGCGTAGATACTACTGACAGTGAGCTTCATAGTGCAACACTAGCAGTGACCTTACGTGCTTTGACGCCCTATGATTTGGATGCGCTCTATGTTCTGGCTGGTGAGGTCTCTTACTTTAACTGGTTGAAGCAGCAGTATGCTGATGAACTGCAAAGCACAAAGAACCTTTGGCTGGGAGCATTCTCGCCAGCAAAGGATGGGCAGCAGGAACTCATAGGCTACATCGGCACAAATACAGCTGTGGCAGAAGCAGAAATTTTGCAAGTGTCAGTTCATCCTGAACGTCGCAAACAAGGCATCGCAGGAAGACTGTTCGATTTGCTCTTTGAGCAGTTGCAAGAAAAGCGCGCAGAAAGTCTAAGCCTTGAAGTGCGCAAGAGCAATGTAGCAGCACAAAGCTTGTACGAAAAACTAGGCTTCGAGCAGATAGCAGACCGTAGAGACTACTACACTGATCCAGTAGAAGATGCCTTTGTTTATCGCAAGCCTCTTTTTACCGCAAGGATGCCGAGAGAGGAGGGGGGTAGTGCATCACGTCCTCGTCTTGGGATTTACAAACTTCAGAATCAACCCCCTGCGGAGTGTGATGACTACCCCCACTCTCTCTCTGAAGGGTCTACCTTGCTGGGTATAGAAACCTCATGTGACGAAACGGCAGTTGCTGTAATGGAGGACACAACTCTTCTGAGTAATGTCGTGGCTTCCCAAGTAGTATTCCATGCACGCTTTGGTGGAGTAGTCCCAGAAATCGCAAGCCGCAAGCACAGTGAAGCCATTGTTGCTGCAGTAGATCAAGCAATGATGGATGCAAGATTGCCCTTTTCTGCTCTTACAGGAATTGCTGTCACTGATAGACCAGGGCTCATAGGCGCCTTAGTTGTGGGACAGGCTTATGCGAAAGGGTTAGCATGGGCATTGCAGTTGCCTTTGTACGGCATTAATCACCTAGAAGGCCATCTCTATGCCTGCGTTGTTGATGATGCTTCCTTGGATGATCTTCCCAGTCCGCATGTAGCCCTTATAGTTTCAGGTGGACATACGGCACTGGTGTATTCTCCGCGACCTCATGAATATGAAACCTTAGGGGAGACCTTAGATGATGCTGCTGGTGAAGCTTTCGATAAAGTTGCG
>WQVS01000112.1 GCA_009785705.1 Coriobacteriia bacterium | reverse complement strand
CACTTGACCTAGTTGAAATCGTCATGGCCTTCGAAGACGAATTTGAGACCAGTATCCCAGACACTGCCCTAGAGCAAATCAAGACTGTGGGCGATGCTGCCGACTTCATTCTTGCCAATAACGTCTAGATAACTAGGTAGCACTTATCACTAAAACTATGCCTGACACGCAATTGACGATGCAGCAGCGCATCTGTGCCGTCGAAAAGCTCACGGGGTATGACTTCAAAGATAAGAAACTGGTCGAACTTGCCTTAACGCATCCTTCGGCAGTTGAACAAAAGCCGTTGTTGTCTTATCAGCGGCTTGAATTTTTGGGAGACGCCGTGGTGGGTCTCTGTGTCGCAGACTATGCCTACAGACACTATCCTCAGGCTGACGAAGGCACACTTACAAAGATGCGTGTCGCTGTAGTAAAGGGCTCCTTCCTTTCAGAAAAGCAACAAGAACTGGGCTTTGACCAGCTCATCGTATTTGGCGCAAGTGAGCTCAGTAAATCAGCACGCGGCATGACTCGTGCCCTAGAAGACAGCTTTGAATCCTTAACAGGGGCGCTCTATTTAGACGGTGGTTTTGAGCTTGCCTACGACTGGGTTATGTCTCAATTAAGAAGTTACGTTAATCCCGACGTGGTGCGCCAAAGTGAAAATCCCAAAAGCGAATTGCAAGAACTTGTCCAGCGGACAGGCGGTGTAGTAAGTTATCGCATCATAGAGGAGTGCGGTCCAGCACATGCCCCTAGCTTTGTGGCAGAGGTTCTCATCGATGGCAAGCCCAAGGCTAGCGCAAGCGGGGAATCAAAGAAGGCTGCAGAGACGGCTTCTGCCGCTATTGCCCTCAAAGATTTGCTGTCAAGCGCATAGAATAGAGACTGTTCATGATAGAAGTCTCACACATAGCTGCCCGTGGCGAAGTGCTGCGTGATGTCAGCTTTGAACTTGCACCTGGTCAGCGCCTTGCCTTAGTAGGTGCAAATGGCAGCGGCAAATCAACCATCCTCCAAGCAATAATGGGCCTGCAGTCCCTGTCAAGCGGAAACATTAGAGTGGGCAAACTCAACCCCTTTAATCCAGCTGAGGTTCATGAAGTGCGCCGACATGTGGGTTATGTGCAGCAGCGTCCCGATGATCAAATCGTGGCGACCAGTGTTGAGGATGATGTCGCCTTTGGCCCAGAAAATCTGGGTCTGCCTATAACAGAGCTGCGCGAACGTGTAGATGAGGCTTTGGCACGTGTTGGTCTAACAGGGCTTGAGGCACGTGAACCCCATACCTTGTCAGGTGGGCAAAAGCAGCGTCTAGTAATTGCGGGCGCATTGGCCTTGCGTCCCAACTATCTGGTATTGGATGAGCCCACAGCACAGCTTGACCCTCAGGGCAGAAGCAGTGTACTGGAAGTCTTGGACAATCTCCAGAAGCAGGGTACAGGCATAATCCAGGTCACCCATGACAGAGAAGAAATGGCTCTGGCAGACAGAATTGCCGTACTGCATGAAGGTGCGATTGTCTTCGAGGGCGGCTTTGAGGCATTGCAATCGCAGAGCGAGCACTTTGAGGCATGGGGGATAGATTCGGGTCTTGCCCCTGTGACTCTTGCTCCTTTTGCCGGCAGCAAAGATGAAAAGCACACCTTGCGTGCCGCAGGCTTGGCCCTAAGTTATAAGGTGGGCACACAGCTTACTGCGGCGCTAAAGGATGCTAGTCTTGAGCTATCCAGTGGCGAGTTGATTGTCATTAGGGGTGACACGGGCTCTGGCAAATCTACTCTGCTGAATATACTGTCTGGACTTGTACAGCCTGATGCGGGGGAGCTTAGCTTTGATGGCAAGCTGGGCAGTGATTCAGGTGCACGCCTGGTGTTCCAAGACCCTGAATTGCAGCTTTTTTCAGAGACCATACTAGATGATGTAACCTTTGGTCCGCGCAATCTGGGCATGAGTGCAGAAGATGCACGTAATGCGGCAAAGGAAGCCATGGTTCAGGTGGGACTTCCCCCAGAAGACTTTGCAGAAAGGTCACCCTTTCTACTTTCAGGAGGAGAAGCCCGCCGTGCAGCAATAGCAGGAATCGTCGCCATGAAGCCCCGCTTCTTTCTAGCCGACGAACCAACCAGCGCCCTGGATGCTCAGGGTCGCGACAAGGTACGTGCGCTTATTGCGTCGTTGACTGCTAGCAGTGGTGTAGTTGTGGTGACCCACAACCCAGAGCAATTTGCTGACATTGCCACACGAACCTATCGCATTGAAGAGGGAATACTTTCTCTAGAAGAACCCAAGCTGGGAATAAGCTCTAACCAAGTAGCCACCAATATTTTCGCAGCATTCGAAGCTGAAGGAGAGGGTGTTCCGTCCCACTCCGCAGAAAAGGGTGTCACAATTGAGCCAGTAGTGCGACGAGGACGGGACGGAACACCCTCTCCTTCAGCTTCGAATGAGGAGAGTAAGCAGGAGCAACGTGACGGAGCACCCCCCTCTTCAGCTTCACGCATGGATAGTAAGCGGGGGCAATGTGACAGAGAGGAGCCCCCTCTATCAGCTTCGAGTGCGGACAACACAAAGCAAAGGCAAAAACGCAAGACAATGTCTGACTTCAACTTCTCTCTCTATGTTCCCGGAAACTCACTTTTGCATCGTGTTGACCCGCGAACTAAGATAATCGTAGCAATGCTCATTATTACTGCTCTCTTTACGAGTCTTAGCTGGCTTCCGATATTGGGTGTGCTGGGGATAATAGGGGTGTTTGTCGCGACTGCAAAGATTTCCCTTGGTCCTGTGCTCAAGATGATGCGCCCTCTAGGCATTCTTATCGCCTTCACCCTTGCAATTCACAGCCTGAATTGGCAACCCTTGAGCTTTAGCCTTGAGGGCTTTGCCCATGGGGGACTTTTTGTTCTGCGCTTAGTTAGCGTTATGATGCTCTCACTGCTGGTTACCTTGACCACGTCTCCTGTAGCTTTGACTGATGGACTTACTCTACTAATGAAGCCCTTGCGCAAGATTCGGGTGCCAATTGATGATATTGCCATGATGCTTTCAATCGCCCTGCGCTTTATCCCGACCATTTTTGAAGAGGCAATGACCATCGTTCGTGCCCAAACAGCGCGTGGAGCACCCTTTTCAGAGGGCTCTATCCTAATGCGTCTTAAGGCCTGGATTCCGGTAATTATTCCGCTGCTAGTCCAGCTATTTCGCCGTGCCGATACGCTTGCACTGGCCATGGAGGCTCGTTGCTACGTACCGGGTGCAGATGCAGGTTCGCGTAAACATCCTGTGCGCACGCGCCTACGTACTTTGCAGCTAAAGCAAGTTGACTTTGTCATGATGACAATAGCTGCAGTCATGGCGATAGCCATCACTGTTCTGCCTAGGGTGGGCATATGATGCACACCTATATGCTTAGCTTTTCTTATGAGGGCGCAGACTTTAATGGCTTTGCTCGGCAAAAGGAAGCTCATGTTGTGACTGTTCAAGAAACGCTTGAGCAGGCGCTTGCTACGGTATTGCGCCTAGAGGCTCTTCCGCAAACTGTTTGTGCAGGACGCACAGATGCAGGCGTTCATGCGCTGATGCAGGTACTAAGCTTTGACTTGCCAGGGCCTGCTCTTGATGTTGCCCAGTGCAGTCAGATTGTGCGCTCACTCAATGCGATTACGCCACCCAGTATAAGCGTGAAAGGTCTTCGCTCTGTTCAAGCAGGCTTTTCAGCGCGTTTTGATGCCCGTTCACGGGAATATCGTTACTATATTTTCAATGAATCTCGCTCACCAGTGTTCACTAAAGATTTTACTTGGCACGTTCCTAAAAAGCTTGACTTGGATGCCCTGCAGTGTGCAGCAAATCATCTAGTAGGGGAACATGACTTTCGCTCGTTTTGCACTAGTCACTCTGCACCACCTGAGAAGAACACCGTTCGTGAAATTAAGACAATTGAAATCTTTGAGCAAAATACCTTCGGTGAAGATCTCATTGTCATTCGTATAGTAGGCACTGCCTTCTTGCACTCAATGGTACGCATCATAGTGGGCACCTTGCAAGAAGT
>WQVS01000111.1 GCA_009785705.1 Coriobacteriia bacterium | reverse complement strand
CGATGATATACAGTCAAGGGCACTTCAGATGGAGGCCTTTGGTGAAGTACTTGCACGACTGACCAAAGGACGGGGAATAATAGGACAGGGTACAGCAGGGCAAGAGGCAGTAGGACAGTTCGATTTAAATGATTATCTTGTTTTGCGTGAAACATGGTCGGAGTTTTCAATTCGGAAAAATGTCTTTGATGCCTATGCGCAATTGCGACAGTTGGGCTTACGTAGATTCGAAGAAGTTTTTGCTGCGGGCGGGCAGCTGTCCCCAGACGACTTGCAGGCCAGGCTGAAGCCACTAGAGCTTTCTGTGAATTGGCCACACAGGCTGCTTGTTGATGACCAGTCTGATGGCTTAGGGCAAGCTTCGCCCAGCACGCTCTTGTTGCGCCTTACCGCAGCTTTCGCAGAGAGCTATGATCGTCTATCTTTTGAGCAGTCATCACTCGACTATAATGAGCAACTGCTATGGACTCGGGAGCTGCTCAACAATCCGCAGGTGCTACAGGAACTGCAGTCACAATTTCGCTTTACTATGGTTGACGAGGCACAGGATACTAATGCGCTGCAGATGGAAATCATTACAAAAATCGCTGCAAGCAATCTGTATCAAGTAGGGGACATGAAGCAGTCTATTTATGGATTCCAGGGCGCGAATGTTGGGGTAATGCAGGCATATCAGGACAGCTTGCAAGACCCCGAAAGCATCTTTGAGTTAAGGGATAATTACCGCTCTGATGCAGGTGTTCTGAATTTCGCAAATGTTCTCTTTGGAACTGAAGAGTTGTTGGGGTATCCAGCCCCCAAGCTTAGGGCGCATAAGCAGGCCCCAGAGGGCTGTGCTTTCAGTAGAGGAGTTCATGTTCTTGCAATTGCTTCTGATGGAGAGGGCGCGAAAGTCGACAAGAAACGGAATGCTGAAGAAGAGGCGCAGTGGATTGCAGATCAGTTTCAGGCAGAGGCTGACAAAGGGCGCTCCTGGTCAGACTTCGTAGTATTGGTTGAGAAACGCGCGCAAGCAACAGCCCTGCTTGATGAGTTCACTCAGCGTGGCATGCCTGCTCTGCTACAAGGCGGAAGAAGTCTGCTTGATGTTGATATTGTTAAGGATGCTCTGCTGTTCCTAGAGATGCTTACTAAGCCACGTGACCCGGAACTATTGCTGAAGCTTCTTCTCTCGCCTTTGGGTCGCGTTAGTGACCAGGGAATATATGAGCTTGCAAAGTTGCGTCGTGAACAGAGCTTTGACTACTTGTGGGCCACAGTCCTACTGCTAGTGGATAAGGACTCTGGCTATGCCTTAAGTGATGACCAGGACCAAGAGGCTCTTTGTGGTCTTGTTCAGACCATTACGAAAGGGCGCGCCTCTTTAGGGATGCGCCCCCTGTCAGAGGTCGTGAATCGTGCTTTCAGCGAGCGAGAGCTTGACTTGCATTATCTATCGCAAGGTGCACTGGCTGGAAGGCAGGCGCATGCAAATCTGCAGAAGTTCTTGCGCCATGCTGATAGTTGGCAGGCAACAGGCAAGAATCCTTTTTCCTTTGTAGAAGAGATAAAGCAGCAGAAAGGACTGGGGTTGGTGATTCAGCAAGAAGCCGTAAGTCTTCCAGGTGAAGAATGCATCACCATTGACACGATTCACAGCTCGAAGGGTAGGGAATATCCTGTAGTCGCGCTACCCCTAGCTACATCGCTTAAGATGAGGATAAACAAAGAGTCATTAGCTATACATCAACTAACAGAGGAACTATCTTTGTCGGAGGAACATGTGGGGGAGAAGGACTCTGCTCCAGATGTTTCCTGTGAAACAGTGCTTAAGGCAGGCGATTGCATCATGGTGAGGCGTGACAGTAAGACGAAGCCTGCTTACGAGTCACGCCATTACGAGGAACTCCATCAAGAAAGCCGCATGCGAAAGCAGTTTGAGGCTCACCGATTGCTTTATGTTGCCTGTACGCGCGCGGAAGACAAACTGTTTATTAGCTACAGTAAAACAAAGGGCGGTGATGCCCTCAGTGCTGCTATGCAAAAGGGGATAGAAGCAGCAAGCGAAGATTTGCAGCAATTGCAAGAAGTGGGCGCACTAAAACTTGAAGAAATCGATGTGAGTGAATGATGGGAACAGACAGCGCAAACAATAGGCAGATACGCCCTGAGGGGTCTGCTCGCACCTTAGACTTGACCAGTACACAGTACTATTCTCTAAACCAGGTGTCAGCCTCTGATATTCAGGCCTTCCATAAGTGCCCACGTAAGTTTTACTTGCAACATATTTTGCGCTTGGGTGAACTTATCGACCGCGATCCAAAAAGAGCATCAAACAGAGGGTCACTTATTCATCTGTTGTTAGAGTGGGGCTCAACTGAACAAGCAGAGGCACTTTTTGCACGCAACCAGGTTGATGAACAGTTGGCACAAGAGCTGTTAAGCGTTGTGGAGACCTTTCAGAATTCCCAGTTCATGCAGCGCTTACAGGAAGGTAATAAGCTGGTCAAGGAGCATGCTTTCTATTTACAGCTTTCAAGAAATGGGGAGACTCCTCGTTATTTGAAGGGCTTCATTGATGCTTTGACCTGGCAAGACGATGGGTCACTGTTGGTGATTGACTACAAGACAGGTGCATCAAGGGTGCAGTCTGCAGACTATCAAGCACAAGCTGATTGCTATGCTTTAGTAGGCTTGGCGCAAGGGACAGAGTCTGTCCAGATTCTTATGGTGCGCCCAGAGATAACAGACTTTGCAGGTGAGCCTGAAGTATTCAGCTTTGATTACAGCGCAGACCAAAAAGAAACTTTAAGAAAAAAGCTACTTACTACAATAGAGGCCATGGAAGGTGCTCAAAGTGCCAGCCTTGATATGGTCGACAAAGAATATTGCAAAGCATTTTGTAGCGTACCTGAGCAGCTCTGCGAAAGAAGAGATGAGCTGTAGTTTACCTCGTTTGAGCTAGTTGACCGCAGGCCGCATCTATGTCTGCTCCTCTTTTTTGGCGGACGGTTACTTGTATTCCTGCCGCGCTTAGTTTTCTTGCTAGGCTTTGTGTTTCTTCTTGATTTGCAGACTTTAGTTTAGTGCTACTGTCTAGATGTGCCTTCCTATCGCTTGCAGCTGCACGACTTTGCGCTTGGGAAGAGTCGCCGCACGCTCCTCCGGCCACTTCGATTTCATTAAGCGGGATTAGATTAACGTGAGCTTTAGTCTTTTGGGCGAAATTGGTTAGTGCAGCTACTTCGCTGGGACTGGTGTTGGTTTTGTCGATTAGTGCGTATTCTAGACTGGGGCGGCGTTTTGTTTTTTTGTAGTACCTTACGAGGGAGTCGCCCAATTTCTCCAGTGATTGCCCTTTTAAGCCAGGCATTATTTTGTCACGTGTTTCCTGAACTGCAGAATGCAGGGAGACTGCCAGAGTGAATTGCTCTGGCTCTGCTGTCAGGCGGTCAATGCCCTTGATGATGCCTGCAGTTGAAATCGTGATGTGACGTGCGCCAATGCCAAAGCCGCCATTGTCTGTGTCAGCATTAAGTAGACGCAGTCCTGCTAGTACGGCACCGTAATTTTGAAAGGGTTCTCCCTGACCCATGACAACCACATTGCTTACGCGTCTGCCAAAATCAGCGCTGATTACACGAAGCTGCTCAGCTATTTCTCCTGGCAGCAGGCTTCGACTTAGCCCTCCGCGTCCTGTTGCGCAAAAAGTGCAGGCCAATGCACAGCCTGCCTGCGATGAAAGGCATACGCTTAGGCGCTGACTCTCCGTATCAGTTGAAGGTAGTCCTACCGCCTCAACACAGGTTCCGTCTGCAAAGCGTAGTAGATATTTTCGTGTGCCGTCCTTTGAATGTTGGACGCACTCTACTTCTGCTCGCTGCAGAGGGGCAACTTCTTCCAGTTGCGTCCGTAGGGTTGCGGGTAGATTAGTCATATCAGCATAGCTGTTTGCCCCGCGCACCCAGAGCCATTGTGCTAGCTGCTTTGCACGGAAAGAGGGCTGCCCTAAACTTTTCATTAGCTCAGAGTAAGACGGGACAGCCTCGGCCTCTGTTAGTCCATAGGCAAATATGTCCGGCCATCTGCTATAAAAGTTACTGTTTGGTTGATGCTGCATGACTTCTATTATACTTTTAGCATGAAGACACAAACAAAGACACAAGGCTCTTATTTTTCATTCAGGCTGTACAGAGAAGGTCTATCCCAGCTAGCGATACCAGG
>WQVS01000110.1 GCA_009785705.1 Coriobacteriia bacterium | reverse complement strand
GGTGGCGTTACTACTGACGATAGAATCGTGCTTTTAGCAACCTGTACCAGCGAATTTACCAATGGACGTCATCTGCTAGTTGCAAAGCTCCATGATACGCCTTTCCCGAACCCCTTTGCCGAAGAAGAAGAGGCAGAGCGTGAGCGCACAAACTTTATAGATGGACAGTTACTGCCCATCTTGCGCACTATCTGTCTTCCGGCTTTGCTGGTTGTAGCTTTTCTAGTGATGGTGTACTGGGCCATACAAAAGCGCAGACGTTGGAGTGTGGAAGATAAGTGGGCTTTAATTGAAGCTAATCCAAAGTTGCTCGAAAAGCTTGAAAAGGAAGGCCTGGGCCTGAAAAAGGATCCAAAAGGAAAGGGACCCGATGTAAAGAAGGGTCCTACACCTGCTCCTGTTCCTACCCCTGCCTCTATACATGCCGCCGCTTCAAGAGGCGCTGCACCTGTTTCCTCAGTCGTTCACTCGGTTTCCAGCATAATAAAATAATTCCTTGTAGCTAAACCTTTACTGTCCTTAATAGTTAACTCTATAGTTAAACTTTCACTACTAGCTGTTCTTTACTGCTGCACGCACAAGGTCATTGCGACCAGCTTAGCGAGACATGACTGCTCGCACTAGCTTCAGAATCCAGCGCACAGGCAGGGGCTCAAACCTTCTTCCGACTTTCTTTAGATAGGTGCGGATAGGGATATCTTGAGGACAAGCCTTTTCGCATTTTCCACACTGATTACAGAGGTGCACACTCAGAGGATTTTCTGCAAGCACTGCTGTACTAGTAAGATACAGGGTTGCTCCTGCAACGTAGTCTCTTGCATAACTGGTGTTATATGCCGCAAGACAGGAGGGAATGTTTATGCCCTTAGGACAGGGTAGACAGTAGTTGCAGCTAGTGCAGTTAACCTTATAGGATTTCCTAAATACGTCCACAACCTTTGGATATACTGCTAGCTCCTCTTCGCTTAAAGTTCGAAAGTCTTCAGCTGATTGCAGGTTATGCCTTACGATATCTGCACTGCTCATGCCGCTAAGCACAAGCGTAACCTCAGGCTGATTCCAAAGCCACCAGAGTGCCCAATCTGCAGGCGCCAAGTCTGGATTTGCCCTGTTAAAAAGTTCTTCAGCCTGCCTTGGTAGTCCTGTTGCAAGTTTTCCTCCCAGCAAGGGCTCCATGACCATAACCGTAAGTCCTGCATTTACAGCTGCACGAAGACCTGCCTTGCCTGCCTGGTAGTTCTCGTCATAATAGTTGTACTGAATTAGGCAAAATTCCCAGGGGTAAGACTTAAGGGTTTTCAGGAAGTCATCATAGGTACCATGATAAGAAAATCCAACTTGACGAATCTCGCCAGATGCCTTCTTGCCAGCAATCCATTCTGCAATCCCCATCTTAAGCAAGGCTTCCCATTGGGCAAAGCTCGCAATATTATGCATAAAGTAATAGTCAATGTAGTCAGTCTGCAAGCGCTTTAACTGCTCATCAAAATACTTGTCAAAATCTTCTGAGCGACGACAGCGTGACAGAGGCAACTTTGTAGAAAGGAAGATATCCTCTCGACGTCCATGCTTTGCCAGAGCCTCACCCAAAATAACTTCACTGCCAGGATAGATATAAGCAGTATCAAAAAAGTTAACACCGCCATCTAGGGCAGCCAGAATAATACGTTCCGTCTCTGCTTTATCGCGAGGAAAGCGCATGCACCCCAGCCCCAGTACAGAAAGTTCGTTTCTAGACGATGTATCAATACGATAGCGCATAACAACCATTATAGCCTTCTTAATAATTTCTTAACTTTTCTGTAGTCGCAGCTTTGACTTCTACCTTTAGTCTATTAAAAGTCCACAGTTTCATGGCGACTTCATGACAGGGGAAACAGCAGACAGTCTGGCAAGCGACAATAGAAAAGCTAGACATCACAGTTAGCATATAGACAGGGGTGACACAGTGACAACAGATGAAAATGGAAACTATGCCGTTCTCGCAGTCGATGACGATATCGATATTTTGAATGCGCTTGAAATCTATCTGACCCAAGAAGGCTATAAGGTACTGCGAGCAAGCAATGGCATTGAGGCAATCGAAGTCATGGGAAATAACGATGTCCACCTAGTGCTGCTCGATATCATGATGCCGCAAATGGACGGAATCCAGGCAGCAGTACGTCTTAGAGACAAAAGTAATATTCCCATAATCTTCCTCTCTGCAAAGGCTGAAGATACCGACCGTATCCTAGGTCTAAACATAGGGGCAGACGATTACGTAACAAAGCCCTTCAATCCCGTCGAGCTAATGGCAAGGGTGCGCGCAACCTTACGTCGCTATGCACGTCTAGGGGGACTAAAGAGTGCACAGGACAACAGCACTTCAGATAGTCCAAGCAAAGCGGAGGAGTCTGACCAAGGCCTCGGAACAGCACAGCATATCTACCAGACAGGCGATTTAGTAGTAGACGACAAGCAAAAGACCGTACTTGTTGCTGATGAAGAGGTAAAGCTAACGGCTCTTGAATACAGCATTCTGAAGCTGCTCATATCACATATGGGTCAAGTATTTAGCGCAGCGCAGATATACGAATCTGTATGGAATGAACCAGCTTTTGAGGTATCTAAAACCGTCTCGGTTCACATTAGGCGCATTAGAGAAAAAATTGAAGTTAATCCCAAAGAGCCACAGTACCTAAAGGTAATGTACGGACTCGGCTATAAGGTGGTGCGTAAGCAATGACAAATCCAGTAACACATAAGAACGAAACAGATGAATCCTTGGTTAAAATCGTGGTAGGCGACAAGCAGCTTACTATGAAAGAAGTAATGGATAACATGGCAAGCATATTGAAGATTGATAGTGACATGCTGAAAGTCATCTTACTGATGGCATTTTATACCTTAATACTTGTAGTGATAAACGGTGCTACTCTTGGGGAGCGCGCTTATCTTAGCCACGTTGTTTCTCGTGAAGGGGCACTTCTCTTCTTTACTGTGTTCTCAATGCCTGCACTTTACTTTCTCCTGAAATGGTCAAAGGTAATTCACTTCTTCCGCAAACCCTTAAATATGCTGGTAAGTGTTTTTACAGCGACGGCTCTTGCTGCTGGAGTAGTTCTCTTTTGGGCATCTATACAAATAGCAGTTCATTGGGGAGGCATTCAACTTATAATTCTTCTGCCAGCGCTCTTTCTTATTCTTGCGGTAGCCTATGTCAATAGTTTCATTTTTTCGCTATCGGCCAAGTATGAACAAAGGTATGAGGAAGCAAACCAAGATAAGATTAGAGCAGAGCGCTTCAAATCTGAACTTATCACTAACGTATCTCATGACATTCAGACGCCACTTACCTCAATCATTAACTATTCAGGTCTCCTAAAAAGCTTGTCACGTGACGATAAAGACTTCGACAAAAAATTCGAAGACTACACCGAGGTTCTTGATAGAAAGTCGGCACGCCTAAAGACGCTTACCAGCGACCTTATAGAGGCATCAAAGGCAGCTACGGGAAATACAGCAGTGTATATGCAATCTGCAAATTTGACCGAAGTCATCTGGCAAGTTGCAGGAGAATTCGATGAGCAGTTCAGCGAGAAAAACCTAAGCTTTGTTCTTATTCCAAGTGATGTGCAGTTTGTCGCCAGTGTTGACCCGCGCCACCTATGGCGCATCCTAGAAAACCTCTTCAGTAATATGGCAAAGTATTCTTTAGAAGGAACACGCGTATTTGCAGAACTTGAGCAGGTTCAGGAGGGCGTGGTTAGGCTCTCTTTGAAGAACATTTCTGCAGAACCCCTTACTCAGACAGGCGACGAACTAACAGAACAATTCATGCGTGGCGATAAATCGCGCTACACAGAAGGCAGCGGACTGGGCCTCTACATAGCAAAAAGCCTAACAGAACTCATGGACGGAAAGCTGGCAGTTCAAGTAAGCGGTGACCAATTTGAAGTAAACCTTTGGCTAAATACTTAATCCCCATTTTACCTAAGGGGGCGACTCCCTCGTCCCCTTAGGTATTTCACTTTGATGTCAGGGAAGACGTATAAACCTGACGCCTTAAACATCAGCTGTCAGCCTTCGAACAGCATCCTAGGAACCCGAAGGCTGGCAAGCTGGCCAAATCTTATTAATTAGAAATATCTGGTGCGCACGATAAAGGAAGGATGCCACTTAGATGAATGAGTTATTTGCAATGACTTTCGGCAGAGTATTTTTTACCCTGGCAAGTGCC
>WQVS01000109.1 GCA_009785705.1 Coriobacteriia bacterium | reverse complement strand
TTATCCGCAAGACTCATGTCATCATCCTAGCAAGAGAGGATTAAAACTTGATAAAGCTCTGGTTAAGCCATAGTTAAATGTCGGCTAAATTATCGCTAAGCCAGAATTAAAATTCTGTAAAGTACGTCGACGGATGGCTTGCTGGATGGAGCAAGTTAGAGGTTTTAACGAGCTCAATTTGAGGTCTTGTGTATAATTGCCTTGCTTCCGCGCGGGTCTGTGGTTGCGCTTACTTTCAAATGGTGAGAGTAGGCTAGTTCATAGGTAGGTGCGGCCGAAAGAACCCACGTAAACATGTCGCTCGACAGGAGGACGTGTGAGCATGGCGCACCTTAGGGGTAAGTCGTACCGCCTACAATTTGGCATGTGCCAGGTTTTAGGCGAGAGGGTTAGTTGTGAGATAGCATCAAGCTAACACCCCAGTACGCGAGTGTGGGGTCAAAGACCAGGTCAGCCGCGCGGAACATGAAGCATTTTGAATAAATTTCTTTTATTTTTGAATCAAATGGATAACTTTTTGATAGAAAATGTATATTTCTATTTCAAATTGCATTTTTATTGTAAATATGGAAGAATACTATAACTTTTGAAATTGGAAATTTGTAGGTTTTTTCTTAGTTTATGCAATTTTATGAGAGGTGTATGTATGAAGAAACGTTTATTGATGTTAAGTATTGTTGCAGTGCTTGCGTTGGCCCTGTTTGCTGTAGTGGGCTGTAGTGACGATGCAGACGAAGGTGTAACGATTAGACCTTACTCTGGTGGGCAAGAGTGCTTTTTAGCCCTGGCATCAGGTGAAGTTGATGGTGTAATTATCGATATTCCTGTTGCGGTAAATCAGGCTGCAGAAGGTGATTTTGACTTAAGAACCATTCCAATTCCTGACGCGGATCCAGAATACTTTGGTTTTTCAATGGGGCAGAGCAGAACTGAACTTGCGGAACTTCTTAATGTAGCTCTTGCTGAAGTTGTTGCTGATGGTACTTATGCAGAGATTTATGCCCGCTGGATTGATGCAGATAACCCACCCACCTTGCCCAATGTGGAAGGGTCTACTGATGCTTCGGTAGATGCAGATTCAGTGCTTGCTAACACTGTGAGAGGTGACGGAATTACGTTAACAGTGGCAACTGATCCTACTTATCCTCCTTTTCAATCAATGGAAGGTGGATCGCCCGTAGGGTTTGATATTGACCTCGTGAATGCAATTGCGGCACACATAGGGGCAGAGGTAGAATTTGTATTTTTAGAATGGGATGCACTCCTAACTGCTCTCAGCTCTGATAGTCAAGATTTTGATTTCGCTGCAAGCGCGATGACGATTACCGAAGAGCGCGCAGAAACAATCCTATTTTCTAATCCATACTTTGTATCTGTTCAAGCATTGTCAGTTCCTGCAGATTCTGATGTAAACTCAATCGATGATGTAGGGGACGGTTTTAGAGTTGCTGTGCAAAACGGAACAACAGGTCACATCTTTGCTACTGAAAGATTTGGAGCCGAGTAGCAACTTAGTTCAGTTTTATTGATGCGCCTGCTATACAATGGTGGGCGCATCAATCTGTTTGTAGCTGACATTAATCGCCATTAATCGGAGGTTTAGCATTGTTTAGCGTTGCGTCAATATATAATTCTGCCCCCCCTTTTGTAGCTACTGCTAGCATGTGGACTAATCTTGTCGATTGGTGGGAATCTTTTGCCTTCACGCGAGTATTCTTTTCGCCCACTGTAGCATTTGAAGCATTCCCTCTTGTGTTGCAAGGCTTTCCCATTACTCTGGCACTTGGTTTTATTGGCTTTTTTCTTGCGATTCCCTTAGGGCTCATACTTGCCTTCATGAAGATGAGCAAATTTGCACCTCTGCGTTGGGTATCAACGTTTTATATTGACATTGTTAGAGGAACACCCTTACTTCTCCAAATTTTGATTATTTATATGGGACTTCCCTTGCTTCCCTTCTTTCAAGCAGCAATGGAGCCTTTTTCAGCCATTTCAGTATTGGGAGTTCCTTTTTCGGCGTGGTTTCGCGCTTTCTTGATCCTGTCTGCAAATTCTGCAGCGTACTTGGCAGAAATTTTCAGAGCAGGCATTCAGTCCATACCAAAGGGCCAAATGGAGGCAGCACGATCTTTGGGCATGAGGGCTCCTGCAGCAATGACTTTTGTTATATTGCCTCAGACAATTAGGCGTATCTTGCCTACCTGCATGTCAGAATTCATTTTGTTACTTAAGGACACAGCTCTCTTTGCCATGGTTGCGATGGGTGAAGTTATGTTGCAGGCACGCATTGAGTCCGCTCGCGTGTTTAATATGACACCTCTCACGGTTGCTGCGGTGTTTTATCTGATTGTAACTATTCCTGCTGGTAGACTAGTTGCTAGGCTAGAAAATAAGCTAGCAGAACAAGATTCGGGAGCAACGCAGGCAGGTAAGCGAGGACCACGCCTGAACGTTCCTTCGACCCATGTAGTTAGTCATAGAGAAAACACTCTGCAGGACGTTAGGTAGCCGCCATGAGCGAAACTGTTGTAAAAATAAAAAATCTTAAAAAAGTCTTCGGTGCAGAGGAAGTGCTTCACAGTATTGATCTTGAAGTCGATAAGGGCGAAGTTGTTTGTGTGCTGGGACCTTCGGGTAGCGGTAAGTCGACTATGTTGCGTTGCATTAATCTGCTAGAGACTCCTACCTCAGGTGAAATTTGGGTGAACGACACGCAAATTAATGCCAAAGGTACAGATATAAACAAGGCACGCGAACAGCTGGGTATGGTATTTCAACAGTTCAACCTCTTCCCACACAAGACAGCACAGGGCAATGTTGAATTGGCGTTGCGTAAAGTGCGCAAAATGTCAAAAGAGGAAGCTAGTATCATTGCCCGTGAACAACTGGGTCGTGTAGGCCTAGCAGAGCGTGCAGACTTTTATCCTAGCCAACTTTCGGGTGGACAACAGCAGCGCGTAGCAATTGCGCGAGCCTTGGCAATGGAGCCTGCGGTCATGCTTTTTGATGAAGTTACCTCAGCACTTGACCCAGAATTGGTTCGCGATGTGCTTAATGTAATGCGCGACTTGGCGCAAGCGGGAATGACTATGATTGTGGTAACGCATGAAATGGGATTTGCGCGCGATGTGGCAGATCGCGTAATCTTTATGGATGGTGGGTCTGTGATTGAAGAGGGGTCTCCTGAAGACATCTTTGAAAATCCAAAAAATGAGCGCACCAGAGACTTCCTAGGTCACCTCAAAGAGTCCTAGCTTTTCACGGTAATCCACCTTTACTTAACGGTCTATCCATATATATGTGCAGCATTGTTACAATTGCCTAGCCGCTACTGCTTTGTCCTTAGAAGAGGCAGGCAATGAGGGATGTGGACACAATGGGAAAAATCACTGACGCCATAAAGCAATATACCTTGGGTGAAGAGGTCGCCAATTCTATTACGCATGGACTTGGCGTGCTCCTAGGCGTTGTTGCTATGCCAATCCTTTTGATTTTTGCTGTGCAGTCTCAAGAAAATGTTGGCTATAAAATCGCAGCATCTATTATTTATTGCTTATCGATGATTTTACTGTACTTAGCTTCAACGCTTTATCATAGCCTAACTAATGAAAAGGCAAAGCTCATCTTTAAGTTACTTGATCATGCCAGTATCTATCTGCTTATTGCGGGCACCTATACCCCCTTTTGTCTTATTGTTTTGCGTGATTCTAATGGTTGGCTTCTGTTTGGTATTCTCTGGGGGATGGCGCTTGCAGGGATTATCAGTGAGGCTTTCTGGAAAACGCGTCCTCGTTGGTTTGCGACGATAATTTATCTTGTGATGGGCTGGACGGCTCTGTGGGTTATTCCTGATCTCTATCGTCTACTTCAGCCTGTAGGCTTCTGGCTGCTTGTTGCGGGGGGAGCGGCTTATACTTTGGGTACTGTTTTTTATGTGATTAAGCGAGTTAAATGGTTTCATAGCGTTTTTCATGCTTGGGTACTTCTAGGAACCTTTCTTCACTTTTTCGTAATCCTGTTGTTTGTGATAATCTAGGTTGTAGTTTTGTAAGAGAGCGTCTGGATACTTCACGTTTCAGAGGCTGTAATAGTGAGGGCACCAGTTAATTTATGCAGCACCATCATCCAAGGGCAGAATCTTTTGCTGCAGGAGATCGCAGAGCGGTGAATCCTGCTGCCATGGAACAGCCTGTGGCCGAGCCTAATCTGGCAGACACGGGTTATGTGTCTCGTCA
>WQVS01000108.1 GCA_009785705.1 Coriobacteriia bacterium | reverse complement strand
TCTATCCAGTCAAGCTCTACCAAAGAGTTCCCAATGCTTGAACCCTTTGCGGCGATAAAGGTGAAGGCCATTCCACCCCCAATAAGCAATTTGTCACAGGTATCAAGCAGCTTATTGATAACACCAATTTTGTCGGAAACTTTTGAGCCACCCAAAATACCTACAAAAGGTTTTTCTGGACTACCGAGAACATCAGTAAGAGTATCTACCTCATGTGCCAGTAATAGACCTGAAACTGCGGGAAGGAGTTCTGCAACACCCACAGTAGAGGCATGATCACGATGTGCTGTACCAAAGGCATCATTTACATAGATGTCAGCAAGTGCTGCTAGTTGACGGGCGAATTCTGGATCTTTACTTTTCTCACCAGCATTAAATCGAAGATTCTCTAACAGCAGTATTTCGCCATCAGACATGCCTTGTGTCGTGGCAAGAACTTCACCATCTAAGTTGCCATCCGCAAAGGCTACTTCACGTCCCAACAGGCGTGCTAGCACTTGGCAGACAGGCTTTAATGAGAATTGAGAATCAGGCTCACCTTTTGGGCGACCGAGGTGGCTACAAAGAATCACACGTGCATGATGGTCTGCCAGATAGCGAATTGTTGGTAGAGCCGCACGGATACGAGTATCGTCTACTATTGTTTCGCCATCCAAAGGCACATTGAAGTCCACGCGAACAAGAACATTCTTGCCTGCCACATCAATATCTCTAACTGTTTTTTTAAGGCTCAAAGTAGTTATCCCTTCTTAGCTCGCAAAGCAGTCCTACTTCATCATTAGCTTAGCCAGATCAATGCAACGGTTTGAGTAACCCCATTCGTTGTCATACCAGCTAACTACTTTAACGAAGGTTCCTGCTCCCCCGCCCATAACCATGGTCGAGAGTGAATCAAAGACTGAACTTGCAGGATTACCCACTACATCAATAGAAACGATAGGATCTTCACAGTACTCTAGATAGCCCTTCATGGGACCCTCTGCTGCAGCTTTCATGGCAGCATTAATCTCTTCCTTAGTGGCTGGCTTTTCCAGCACGCAAACCAAGTCCACGACTGATCCGTCTGGCACAGGAACGCGCATTGACGCACCGTCTAACTTACCTTTCATATCAGGTAGTACCAGACCAATTGCCTTTGCAGCACCTGTAGAGGTAGGAATGATGGAGACAGCCCCTGCGCGTGCACGACGCAGGTCACTATGAGGCTGGTCTAGCATTGCCTGATCGTTGGTGTAGGCATGAATGGTGTTCATAAAGCCTTCTTTAAGACCGAAGTTGTCACGCAGTACCTTTGCGAAAGGCGCAAGGCAGTTAGTAGTACATGATGCGTTAGATACGATGAAATGTTTCTCTGGGTCATAATCACCCTCATTAACACCGAACACAACAGTTAAATCTTCATTTTTTGCAGGTGCTGAAATAATGACGCGCTCTGCTCCGGCATCAATGTGTGCCTTTGCAGCATTTGCATCCGTGAAGAAGCCTGTTGATTCTACAACTATTTGCACATTATCTGCTCCCCAGCTAAGGTCAGCAGGGTTGCGCTCTGCGCTTACTTTAACCAGCTTGCCATCAACGGTAAAACCACCATCTACAACCTGAACGTCTTTATCAAACCTGCCGTGAATTGAGTCATACTTCAGGAGGTGAGCCAGAGTTTTCGGGTCAGTCAAGTCGTTTACCGACACAACTTCTACTGCTGGATCATCCCACGCCGCACGAAAAACAAGGCGTCCAATACGTCCAAAGCCATTAATGCCAATTCTGATCATAGGTACTTCCCCCTACACGAAAGAAGCGGTGCAACTGGTTAGTCCACCGCAGACAACATATACCACGTAAGTATAGCAAACTTGAGTACAAAATCCCCCTTTCAATTAGAGGGATTTCAAGCTGTTGATTGCCTAGTTTAATCTGTGCTTTACACTAAAGCATAAGAGTCTATCGCTGTGCAATTTCAGGCAAGATTAATGTGATAAAGTATGCGCAAATCACCAACAGTACTTATGAATTGCAGTCCTTATCAATGCCACTGCCTATATGGGTAAACCCTAAATCATTTAGAGCCCATTTAGGAAATTCAAAACGTACCGTCATTAGGGGATCTACAATCTGACAAATGCGCAGATTTCCCACCAAGGACATCAGGCGCCCAGCATCATTGGCGCTTAATCCTACCGTCTCTAGCAGAAAGTTCATCATCATGTCATTAGCCAACTTGCAAGCTTCATCTACTGTTTTGGCCGACGCTAACACAGCATAGAGTCCTGCATTCTCCAGCATAGGGGTCGGCAACTTTGGAGCATCAACTACCTCTGCTCGTATCGTAACCTCTCCTGATGTTTCTGCTCCACAGATGAGGACTTCTCCATCACCCATGACTGCATGCAGATCTCCACAAGCAAAGAGACCGCCTTCTATCTCTGCCCGAAAGTAAAGGCTTGAGCCCTCGGTCACTAAGCGGCAATCCATATTGCCACCATGCGCATCGGGAGTACCCGTTGGTACAGATTTATTGGCAGGAGTCATGCCAATAACGCCCACCATGGGATTAAGGGGAATCTCCAAATTGCCACGCTCTGTCTCAAGGATGACATGCTTGTCTACTCTTCGCAGGAAAGTTCGCTCTGCCTCTGTAATGTGCTCAGCTAGTGCACCAGCTCCTGGAATGCATGTCATCAGTGAACTTTCGGCTATATCTATTTTAAGAATATCGATACGAACAATATCACCAGGCTTCACACCTCTAATGTAAACCGGCCCTGTTGCAGGATTAATGCGCGACCAATCGAAAGTATCCATAGCATCATCTTTAGACTTGATTTGCTCAGCAAAACAATCCATCGTCTCAATTGTGAGAATTTCACACTGATCGATAGAAATCACAGGTTCATGGCTAGGGTCAAAGGAATAGATTGCCTTATCTTTGGCGAGAAATTTGTTCATATTTGCCCCCTTGTGGTCCAGCAACACTCACTGCGCACATGGACCATAAACCCTGGCAGCAAGATGCTTGTCAATACAGCTTATTAGCTGCGCCTAAAGAAAGTATCGCATACATTTTTGTCTGGTTCCTACTTTTCCATAAAATACCTACTCTCTGCAAGAGCAAATCGCTATATAATAGAACCCATGTTTGATGATACGATACAGACATATCTTCAGGGCATTGCTACAGAGGAGGCATGGAATGGTCGTGCCGTAGCCCATCTGGATCTGGATGCCTTCTTTGCATCGGTTGAGCAGTTAGATAATCCAGAATTACGTGGTAAACCTGTCATCGTTGGAGGAAAAAGTGCCCGCGGGGTAGTCGCAACCTGCTCCTATGAGGCACGCGCCTTTGGAGTCCGTTCTGCTATGCCCTCTTCGCAGGCACAGCGACTCTGTCCTGATGCCATATGGGTAAGCTCTGACTTTAATCGTTATCGTGAACTGTCAAAGCAGATATTCAGCATAGTGGCGGAGCTAACCCCCCATTTCAGGCAAGTCTCCATCGATGAGGCCTTCTTTGAAATCACCCCTGATGCACTTGATACGCGCCATCCCGTAATAGTTATCCGTGAGCTTATGGATCGCATTACAGAAACAGGTATCACGGGATCTGTAGGCCTTTCGACTTCTATGACTGTGTCAAAAATCGGCAGCGACGTCAAAAAGCCACGTGGCCTTACGGTAATACCCCCTGGTCAAGAAGCAGCCTTTTTAAGCCCTATGCCTGTTCGCAAGCAAAGTGGTATTGGACGAAAAACTGAAGAGCGTCTAGCTCAGACTGGTGTAAAAACCCTAGGGCAGTTAGCAGAGCTCGACCTTGCGACAGCAACACTCATCTTTGGCAAGACAGCCCAAACCATGCTTGAACGGGCTGCAGGCATCGACACGCGTCCTGTAGTCGAAGATGAGCCCACAAAGTCTGTATCTAATGAATACACTTTTGATTACGACATTACTAGCAACCAAGAAATCAAAGATGCCTTGACCGACATAAGCACACAGCTAGGTCGCAGATTGCGGAAGAAGAGTCTGCGCGGACGTTGCGTGACTCTAAAGTTGCGCTTTAAGGACTTTAAGACAAAGACAGTAAGTAAAACCTTCCCTACTGGTGTTGACAATGAGATCGCACTTAGTGCAATAGCCTTTGAGATGGCACAAACAATATGGACCGAAGGTATGCCTGTACGCCTACTGGGTGTAGGAGTCTCACAATTCGACGAAGGCGCAGGTCAGTTATGCCTCTTCAGTGATGAT
>WQVS01000107.1 GCA_009785705.1 Coriobacteriia bacterium | reverse complement strand
TTCCAGCTTTACATATACACCAGGGTTACCGGTGAACTGTTCTGCTACATGGAAGTTCTGTGAGAGGAACTGTTCAATCTTACGCGCACGAGCTACGGTAAGCTTATCTTCTTCAGAAAGCTCGTCCATACCAAGAATCGCAATGATGTCTTGCAGATCCTTATAGCGCTGCAAGATCTCCTGAACGGCACGAGCAACACGATAGTGCTCTTCGCCAATGATTTCAGGATCAAGTGCACGTGACGTTGAGTCCAATGGATCTACCGCTGGGTAAATGCCCTTTTCTGCAATTGAACGCGAGAGCGTTGTAGTTGCATCAAGGTGGGTAAATGCCGTAGCTGGTGCTGGATCTGTCAAGTCATCTGCAGGTACGTAGATGGCTTGTACCGAAGTAATAGAACCAACATCGGTAGAAGTAATGCGCTCTTGTAGTTGACCCATTTCTGTTGCCAGTGTTGGTTGGTAACCTACCGCTGAAGGCATACGACCCAGAAGTGCTGATACCTCTGAACCTGCCTGAGTAAAGCGGAAGATGTTGTCAATAAAGAGCAGTACGTCTTGACCTTCGTCACGGAAGTACTCTGCCGAGGTAAGACCCGCTAGACCTACGCGAAGACGCGCCCCAGGAGGCTCGTTCATCTGACCGTAAATCAAACATGCTTTCTCGATAACGCCTGACTCTGACATTTCATTGTACAGGTCAGTACCCTCACGGGTACGCTCGCCTACACCGGTAAATACCGAAGTACCACCTGAGGCTTGCGCTAGGTTATTAATGAGCTCAAGGATTACAACTGTTTTTCCTACACCTGCACCACCAAAGAGTCCTGTCTTACCACCCTTAATATAGGGCTCAAGCAGGTCAATGACCTTGATTCCTGTTTCAAAAATCTCAGTCTTTGGCTCTAGTGAAGAAAAGTGAGGTGCTGGACGGTGAATGGGATGCCAGCCAGAGATGTCTTCTGGCATAGGCTGACCATCAATAGGTTCACCCATTACATTCCAAATACGTCCGAGCGTTGCACGACCTACAGGCATCTTCATGGGCTGGCCGGTGTCAGTTACTTCAACACCGCGCTGCAAGCCGTCAGTAGTAGACATCGCTACTGCGCGAACAACGTTTCCTGGCAGGTGCTGTTGCACCTCTAGGACTGCATCCAGATGACCGATTGGCGTATCAACGTCAACCTTGAGCGCATTGTAGATAGCAGGCATTGATTCGGGTGCAAACTCAATGTCTACAACCGCACCAACTACCCTAACTATTTTTCCTACATTCGCCATATCTTCGTTCCTTTCAAGTTCACTTGTGTGGCGCATTGCTGCGCCCCATGAGAACCTACTTAGTCTTCAAGAGCAGCTGCTCCACCAACGATTTCAGCAATCTCAGTAGTAATAGCTGCCTGTCTTGCCCTATTGAAAGAGCGTGTAAGGGTCTTAATCATGCCATCTGCACTGTCAGTTGCCGCCTTCATAGCAGCGCGACGTGCGGCGTGTTCAGCAGCGGCCGATTCCAAAAGCGAGCGATAAACCAGTGCCTCTACAAAAGTAGGCAGTAGTTTTTCCAAAACGCTTTCAGCAGATGGCTCAAAGATGTATTCTAGCTCTGTCTTATGCTCATCTGTTTCGGCTACTTCTCCCTCAAGATCATCAACTGTGGCAGGCAACAAGGTGACTTTTTCTACACGTTGTGTGCCTACGCTGATGAAGTGGTTAGAGACCACAATAATCTCATCGACAGAAGCATTACTGTACTCATCAATAGCATGATTAGCAATCACTCTAACATCCTCATACATCGGACGACCAGATAGTCCCTGATTGATGAGGGCAGGCTCGATTCCTCTTCTGTGGAAGTAGTCAACTACTTTTTTACCGCAGCATACGAGGTCAATTTCTTGACCCAATGCCTGACGTTCTGCAACGAGCTTCTCAGTTGCATGAACGATATTTGCATTAAAGGCACCCGCCTGACCACGATCAGAAGCTATAGAGATAATCATTACTCTCTTAGTTTCTGGACGCACATCAAGCAAGGGGTGTTCAATTGCCTTCGTTGCCTTTGTCACAGATGCAAGAATCTTTGCCAAAGCTTCGATATAGGGACGTGTGCCCTCAATGCGGTTTTGCGCACCACGAATCTTGGCCGTTGAGACCATCTCCATAGTACGCGTCACCTGACGCATGGACTTTGTTGACCCTATTCGCTTCTTTATTTCCTTTAGGTTAGACATCTTGCCACGCTCCTATCTTATGCATCCTCAAAAGAGTCAGCATAAGCGGCAATTGCCTTCATTAGTCCCTTTTCTGTATCGTCAGATATCTGCTTTTCTTCCTTAATGGCAGAAAGTAGATCTGGATACGCGGAATTAATGTACTGAATCAAGCCATCACGGAAATCACGGACTGCATCAGGATCGATTTCGTCAGTAAAGCCCTTATTGACCGCAAAGATTGACAGAACCTGTTGCTCGACAGGCATGGGAGCATAGCGAGGCTGCTTCAACAGCTCTACTACACGTGCACCACGTGCCAAGACTTGCTTTGTTGCATCGTCTAGGTCACTTCCAAACTGAGAGAAAGCTTCCATTTCACGATACTGAGCTAGATCCAAGCGAAGTGAAC
Organism: Coriobacteriia bacterium; assembly: GCA_009785705.1. Classification (GTDB taxonomy): domain Bacteria; phylum Actinomycetota; class Coriobacteriia; order WRKU01; family WQUG01; genus WRBW01. The sequence continues at coordinate 1,669 of WQVS01000107.1, read as the reverse complement.
CTGCAACCTGCTTCATTGCTTTGATTTGCGCACTACCACCTACACGTGATACCGAAATACCAGGGTTGATAGCGGGGCGAATACCTTGGAAGAAGAGGTCTGACTGCAAGAATATCTGACCATCAGTAATAGAGATTACGTTGGTCGGAATATAGGCAGAAATGTCACCAGCTTGGGTTTCGATGATGGGCAGTGCCGTTAGTGAGCCTGCACCGTTCTCATCGCTTAGCTTTACCGCACGCTCTAGTAGGCGTGAGTGTAGGTAGAATACGTCACCTGGGTAAGCCTCACGACCTGGCGGACGGCGTAGCGTCAGTGACATCTGACGATAGGCTACCGCCTGCTTGCTAAGGTCATCGTAAATACAAAGAACGTGACGTCCCTTGTTGGCACCATTTGCCGGCTTTCCGTCTGCACCTGTGTAGATGAAATATTCACCCATGGCACAACCTGCCATAGGGGCAATATATTGCATCGGGGCAGAATCAGAAGCGCTAGCTGAAACGATGATGGTATTTTTCATAGCACCATGCGCTTCTAGTGTTTCTACGATACCTGCAACAGTTGAAGCTTTTTGACCAATGGCAACGTATACACAGATTACATCTGTATCACGCTGGTTAATGATGGTATCGATTGCAATAGCTGTCTTACCAATTTGACGATCGCCAATGATAAGCTCACGTTGTCCACGACCAATCGGAATCATCGAATCTACCGCGATAAGACCCGTTTGCATTGGTTCATGTACACCTTTACGTTCGATAACACCAGGAGCCTTGAACTCTACAGGACGACGAGTGTCATAAGCTATGTCTCCCTTGCCGTCTAGCGGTTCACCCAAAGGATTAACCACGCGACCCAGAAGCTTTTCGCCTACAGGTACGTCTACAAGACGACCTGTTGTGCGAACTAGATCGTGCTCTTTGATGGCGTCAACATCACCAATCAGTACGGCACCAATCTCATCTTCTTCAAGGTTAAGCGCAAGCCCGTTAACAACCTTGCCATCGCCAGTTGTGAACTCTAGGAGCTCACCCTGCATAGCTTGCTGCAGGCCTGAAACGCGGGCAATCCCGTCACCCACTTGAACAACCTGTCCAACACGCTGAGGTGATGATTCAGGCACAAAATCGGCAACAACATCAGCAAACAATTCGCTCAGGGCAGAGGCTTTTATACTGTCTGTAGCCATGCTTATCTGCCCTCCTCTCCAGCTTTTTGAAGAGCTGTCTGGATGTCTTTGAGCTGCTTAGCCACAGTAGCGTCATAAACGTAGTCACCAAATTGCAGGCGGATACCGCCCATAACAGATGGAGACACGCGTTCTACCAATTGGATAAGCTGGCCCAGCTCTTTCGTTAACTTTTCGACAATTTTAGTACGTGCATCGTCGCTTAGCGGCGTTGCCGTTACCACATAAACAACTAGCACGTCCTTGCCGCTTACGCTAGTCATTGAAACCGCCCATGTCTGCGATTGCAGCATCAATCATGGCCGCATCAACTTCTGGCGTAATTTTTTGCTTAAGGATCTTCTCAGCAATGGCAACAGCCAGTTTTGCTGAATCTTCCTTAACCTCGGTGAAGGCAGCTTTCTTTTCTGCTTCAACGCTTGCATAACCGCGCGCGATTACTTCTGAAGCTTCTACTTCAGCTTTCTTGATTAC
>WQVS01000106.1 GCA_009785705.1 Coriobacteriia bacterium | reverse complement strand
GCGGGTGTGGCGGAATTGGCAGACGCGCTAGATTTAGGTTCTAGTGAGCAACGCTCGTGGGGGTTCAACTCCCTCCACCCGCACCATTTAAAAGAATTGGCCTGCTGAAATGCAGGCCTTTTTTTATTTTCGATATCCATTTTTGTTCTATAAGCCTATAGCCCTGTGTGGAATGGACCTTACCCTTAAAAACAGAAAGGCCAACAATGAAAAAGATAGCCTGGGGACCTCTAAAGGAAATATTGTTTATCTACCTAGCAGTCAACCAGATTTATTATTGGTTTAGTATCGTCATCTCCACGAGGCAAGATGGCTTAGGAAGCCTATTGGAATTCACTTTTGAGCGCTTTTTGCTTCAAGACATGTTTATTATCATGGGCATAATTGTCTTTTATTACTTAGAAAAGATAATCCTTTCGTCCAGGGCAAAAGTCAATAAGGTTGTAAAATATGCCCTGATTTATGGTGCTGGCTATCTTGTACTTGGCGCAATCACGCTCGCTTACCTCGAGCTTCTGCGGCGGATATTTCCACTTCCGGCAGAACCCTTCTCCCAAACTTTCATCATCTTTACCTTACTCTATCTTTCAGTCATCATCATGCTCGAGGTTAGAGAGTATTTCCAATCCAAAAAGGCTCTTAAGCAGACTTCACCTACAGATTTAAGTGATAAAATTTCCCTACTAGAGACCCTGCTCAAGGATGGGATACTAACCCAGGAAGAATTTGATAGCAAGAAAAAGAAAATACTCACACCCAATTGATAGGATGCATATAAGCAATTTCATACAAGGAGGCTGGTTATTATGTCTGCAATTACCGATAGAGCAGTGCAACTTTACATGGAAGAAGGATATTGCTGTGCTGAAGCTGTTTGGCTTGCTTTTGCGGAAGGTGACACGCTTAGCGAAGAAGATAAAGCTTTTGGCAATAAGTTATCTTTTGCTTTTTGCGGAGGAACAGGGGCTAAAAATCTTTGCGGTGCAGCGGCTGGTGGAGCACTCGTGCTAGGAAGCCGTTTTGGGCGCATTCCTGGAGAACCTCGCAATGAAGACCTGCCCAAATATACCAAGGCTCTACTTGAGGCCTTTGAAGAACACTACACATACACCACTTGCCGCGAGCTCAAATCTAGCGAAGACCCCAATATCTACAAGCAAGTCTGCAAAGAATACGTGAGCTTTGTCACCGCAAAAGTAGAAGAACTGCTGGAAGAGGGTGTCCGCAAGGAGAAATGCAGCAGTGGTTGACTTCTTTAATCACTGGACGTGCTCCAGTAGGAAAAACCACACTAAAGATATAAGTAAAGGCTTGCATCAATCGCAAGCTAGAAGATAACCAAGCCCTCATATCCATCAGCAGTCACCTGATAGACATCTTCAATATCTGTGGCATCTTCAAGGCAAAGGGGGCTGTCATGTTGAAAGCTAAGGCAAAGTCCACAAGATGAGCTCAGCGCGCGCGGTACAGGCTGAAGTTCTGCTGATACTCCCCGCTTTTGCAGTTCTTTCTGAGTAGATAAAGCCCCAAATTGGCTATAAAACGTAGCTACATAGCTCTTAAGAACATGAACTTCGGCAGCAGATGCAGTAACATCGACATCGACAAGGGCATCACTATCTTTAGTCATCTTGAGCGCACAGACCCTTCTTCTCGCCAACTGCTGCAACTTCTTCTTTAGCAATCACCCTGTTCTTAGCAAGCATAAAGGTGTAGACAACAGCAATCACCAGCGTGACAAGCAGCGCAAACCCAAAGCCAACGGCACCCGTCGTTGTAACGCCCGCGGGGCTCGCTGCAATCCCAAAGTTATGTGCAATTGCTGCACCTGCCAGCATGCCTGCAATCGTAATAGTAGCGTCACTGCTGCCCCCACCCGCAAGAACCAATTGGCGCATCGGACAACCACTGACTAACACAGCACTTAGGCCAACGAGGGCAAGACCAAGAAAGTTCCAAATGGCTTCTGTATGTGCAACCGGTTGACCTGCAAAACCCAATTGAAAGTTGCCCAGTACTAGATTGCCCACTAAAGCAACCACAAGAAGAGCCACAACCCCCATAAGGGTCGGTGTGACCTTCTTCAGCAAGAAGCTATCCCTAAACGCACCCACAATGCAAAAACGTGAGACGAAACTTGCCACACCCGCAGCAATACCCGCAACAAGTGCCGCTAAAAGAGGAGCATGCATGCTACCGGGGCCTTCTGCAGAAAAGAGCAGCAAACTAGGGACAAAAACAACAATCCAAAGCAAGACAAGAGAGGCTGCGGGCAAATGGACGCCCTCTACCGCTTTTTGATTGTACTTTCGGCCCAGACTAAAGCCACGCTTAATGAAGAAGAGTCCCAGAAGTATCCCTGCAACAAAACCAAAAAGTCCAACGATAGCGTTAAGGTCTCCCCCAGCAATGCGAAGTAGCATACGCAGAGGGCAGCCCAGGAAAATGAGAGCCCCAATCATCATGGTAAAGCCCAGTATGAAACGAGTAAGCGGAGCAGACCCACCCTGAGCCTTAAATTCACGGCGCACAAGGGCGACAGCAAAAACCCCTAGCACAACACCCAGTATTTCAGGGCGTGCATACTGAACTAGAGGGTTGCCATGTAGACCTATCGCCCCAGCAATATCGCGAAGGAAACAGGCGGCACAGAAGCCCATATTGCCCGGATTTCCCAGCGCAGTAAGAAGAATCGCTAGAACAGCAATAAGTGCACCTGTCACCAATAGGGCAATCAACTGATAGAGATTTTGCTTCTGATTTTTCTTATCAATGTTATTTTTCATATACAAAAGTCTAACAAGGAATGGTCGGTTCAGTCATACAATTTATAAATATTTATGATAGTATTTATTAACTACATTTATACAGCAGATAGAAAGGTCGGGCTAAAGCAGATGTGTCCCACAATTAGAAAAGCCTACTTCGACCACAGCTCAACCTCTGTCCCCAAAGCACCTGGTGTGGCAGACAGGATGACAAACTATCTTGACACAGGAGCCTATAGCATAGGTCGTGGAGGGTACGCAGCTAGCCTTAACATAGCTCAAGAAATTCTAGAAGCACGTGAGCTAATCGCAGAACTTTTTAACGCAGCGGACCCACGCGAAGTAATCTTCACCCCTAGCCTAACCTATGCACTAAACATCATACTAAGTGGCTTCCTAAGAGAGGGCGACCATGTCATCACTACAAGCATGGAGCACAACTCTGTCATGCGCCCCTTATATGCACTAAAACAACAACGAGGCATAAGTTACGACCCTGTACAGTGCGATAGCGAAGGCGCCCTGTATCCAGAGGACATACTCCCCCTAATCCGCAGCAACACCAAAGCAATAGTAATGACTCATGCCTCAAACGTCTGCGGCACCGTACTACCCATTCAAGAAGTTGCAAAGCTTTGCAAGCAGCGCGACATACGCCTAATAGTAGACGCCGCGCAAACCGCAGGAGTCCTACCCATCGACGCTTCAGACATAGATGCCCTGGCCTTCCCTGGTCACAAGGGCCTGCTAGGACCAACAGGCATAGGTGGCTTCATAGTCAAAAGTGACTTTGCGAAACAGTTAAATCCTATTCTGTGGGGCGGCACAGGAAGCCTATCGCAAGGCTTTAAGCAGCCAGATTTCCTGCCAGACAAGTTCGAATCAGGCACTATGAACATAGCGGGAATACTAGGCCTAAAAGCAGCTCTGGCATATCTGAAAGAAGCAGGTTGTGAGAGCATCTATCAGCATGAGATGCAGCTGTACGAACATTTCATTTCTGAGGCACGTACCATCAAAGGCATGAATCTTGTAGGTGCAGGAAGGGTAGCTGAGAGGAATATAGGGGTATCTCAGCAAGCTCCGCAGATGGCTATATCCGAAGTAAGTGGGTCGCGCGACGAGGACTTGCTGAATACCCCTATATTCCTCTCAGCGGACACCTATGGACAAACCTCTCATATACAGAAGGTTCCTGTAGTTTCTATGGACTTCCCCCATCACGACAATGCCAACATAGCTGCAGCTCTCGATAAACAGTACGGAATCATGGCACGCTGTGGTCTGCATTGCGCACCGGCAGCCCACAAAACACTGGGCACCTTCCCACAAGGCACTGTGCGCCTCTCTTTTGGTCATGCAAATACTCTAGAAGAAGTTGACTATCTGCTGGAAAGCCTGAAAGGGCTACTCAGCGACGGTAGCAAGAACATCAGCACAACAAAGGGTATCACTCATGGAGTTTAGGCAACTGGAAGCCTACATAAAGGTAGTGGAACTGGGCAGCTTCTCAAAGGCAGCCAAGGAACTGCATGTCTCGCAGCCCAGTGTCAGCACCTACATCAGCACCCTAGAG
>WQVS01000105.1 GCA_009785705.1 Coriobacteriia bacterium | reverse complement strand
TCACAATTGGAAGCCCTGCAGAACTTGCGACATGATTGGCCCCATAAGCAGAATCAAAACTGCAGGAACAATGCATAACCCCAAGGGAGCAAGAATCTTTACAGGAGTCTTTGCGATACGTTCTTCGATACGCACAACGCGATACTTCCGCACGTCCTGTGACAGTACGCTCAAAGCAGGGCCCAAGGCTGAGCCCAAGGCAAAGGCTTGTCGCAGGGCATTAACAAAGCGCAGTACCGCTTCTTCCTGCAGAGACTCTGCCAAATTCTCAAAGGCTTTCATGCGAGAGAGCATTCCTGCCTGATAGGCTTGTTCTGCACGGCGGAACTCCCCTGCTAAAGGAGTATCGTAGCTAGATAAGTACCACTCGAAGGACTGATCAATAGAAAGACCTGCGCCTAAAGCAAGGGAAAGAATGTCAACCATTTCCGGCAAGTCATTCATGCAGCTGTCCCTTAAAGTCCGAAGCTTATGCTGCTCAATTCTTGCTACGAAAGGTAGTGCAACTACCCTGATAACAGGAATCTGAGATATCTCGTGAACACCCTCTGTGCAACGATTCTTCAGTTTCTCAACTGTGCTTCCCTTATCCCCTTTCTGTTTATCGCCCTCCTGATAAGAAGATAATCTTGCGGTGCCCACTCTTGCTGCCTGGGTGTCTGCTAACTGCGAATCATTCTGCAGCGATTGCAGACGCTTCTGGATCTTTCGCTGGGGACTCTCTGAAATGTTCAACAAAAAGGACACGAGAACAAATACAAAGATAATCACAGAAAGAAAGAGGCCCGCTGCAGACAGGAAGTAAAGCAGTTCGGGAAGGATTGGTGTAAGTTCTGCGCTATACACGAATATTCACCACCGAACGCACCCAGAAAAAACCAATAGCTAGCAGGCACATGGCAAGTCCGAACAAGAATTGCCCACCAGGTGAGTTAAGCCACAGCCCCAAATAGCCAGGCATTACCAAGGACATAAAACCAATCAACACAAAGGGAACAATGCCTATTAAACGGACTGAACTTCTTCCCTGAGCAGTTTGTACTTTGAGCTTCTTATTCAACATCAAGTCCTGCCTAATGGAAGTAGCCGCCTGCTCGAAAAGTGAGGGAGTGCCGCCACCAATACGCGTAGCAATCTCAAGTACCGCTGCAATAGATTTGAGTTCACGCAGCTCTGCTTTTAAGGACAATTCTTTAAGGCTTTCTGCACAGCTACGTCCTAGCCTTGCATCAGCATCAAGCCGCCTCAAAATATCCTTGATGGGGCTGTCTGCGGATTGCGCATTACTAACGAAGCTCAAAGACTGCGGAAAAGAACGTCCCGCCCTTAAGGACTGAGCTAGCTCGTCAAGCATGTCGGGAAGAGCGCTGCGCAGTGCCTGTCGCCTCTTATCAGCTAGGGCTTGCAGATAAACGATGCTGAGCACAAGTGCCAGTATCACTAGTACAACTGCCATCATTAGAGAACTCACAAGTAGAGCACAGAGAACAGCCATCCCCACAACCGCAAGCCACCACTGCAAGAGAGCTTCCCTTTGTCTATCCATGTCAGCCTGATTCAGCAAATGCAAAAGTCGCTTACCTAGCTCAAATCGTGAACAAATTGCAGAACAAATCATCTGCTGGCTTGCAGCATCAGAGAAAGCACCTTGCACCTCCCACGACACAGGCACTGAGACTATGGGGCGCTGCCAAAAGCGCAACTTCGCCGCGACCTGCCTATTGCTGCTACGCCCGAAGTCATCACCGACCTGCCCTATTGCTTCAGTTTTACCTAAAGAACCCTCTCGAAGACGCAAGTTCAGGCGCTGCGTATCTTGCAGATTCTGAACTTTCTCGAAAAGGGACAGTGCAAGAAGAGTACAAGCAAAGAAAGTTCCCACAAAAGCTATGATTGCAAAAATCCAAATGATGCTCATAGGTCGAGGTCTTTCTTCCATGCAGCGACTTCTCCATTGCTCGCAAGATTTCGCGCCTCTAAAGAATCTACAAAGTGTGGAATTGCTGAGAAGGCATGCCTTCCCTTTATCCTGCCATCATCACCCATCCCTGTTTGCTCGAAGCGATAGATTCTGCGAAGCACAAAGTTGCTGCTAGTGCTGCTCCTGCTATTTGAAGGAGTAGAGGTGTCTTTTAGTCTATTCTCTGCTGCTGCTTCTGCTGTGCATAGCTCTACAAGTTCTACGATACGGCGGACCCCATCAGCACAGCGCTGAACATGCACGATAAGGTCTAAGGCTGCTGAAATTTGCGCCTCCACCTGTTGTTGGGACTGCTCGACCCCATAACCCACCATCGTAATGAGCCTAGTGATAACCTCATGAGGCGTGTTTGCATGTAGAGTTGTGAGCGAGCCATCATGACCTGTGTTCATGGCTTGGAGCATCTCTAGGGCTTCTGCCCCACGAACTTCTCCAACTACAATTCTGTCAGGACGCATGCGCAAGCTATTGATAACCAAATCACGCAGAGAAATCTCCCCTTTACCTTCAAGGTTTGAAGGACGCGCTTCAAGTCGTAATACATGCGGATGTGTCGCAAACTTTAGCTCTGCTGAATCTTCGATGGTTATGATGCGCTCATTACTAGGGATTTCTAAAGACAGAGCATTGAGCAAGGTTGTTTTGCCGCTACCTGTGCCGCCACTTACTGCAATGTTTTGTTTTGCGCCTACCGCCCAACTAAGCAAGACTGCTAGCGACGGATTAACGCTGCCAATCTTAATTAATTCAGACAAAGAAAGGGTCGTCTCGCTAAACTTCCGAATGGTAAGAAGAGAACCACTGAGAGATATCGGTGGAATAACTGCATTGATGCGATGTCCAGCGGGCAGTCTTCCGTTTACCATGGGGTTCTGCTCATCAATGCGCCTACCCAAAGGGGAAACAATCCTATCAATTGTCATGCGCAGTTGTTCTTCCGAAGCGTAACTGTCAGGACTTAATAGAGTCTTTCCTGCACGTTCAAAAAAGATTCTATCTGGTCCATTTACCATGATTTCTGTAACGCTGGCATCAGCCAAAAGGGCATCAATCACTCCTAGTCCAAGAACTTCGCTTACTGTTAGAGCAATAACTCTTTCACGTTCATTGCGCGAGGCCACGCGTGCAGGACCTGCTATTGTAAGTCTACGCAGAACCTCTTTAACCTCTTTGCGTGCCATATCACCATCAGCAGCAAGTAGAGAGGCAATATGTTCTGGCGGAAGAATCAGGTAGAGCTCTGTCTTAAGCTGTTCAATCTTTTTACGCACGACGCAGCAACCCCCTTCTGCGATTGCCTGATGAATGACTCACTGTATGACCGTTTCTTGTTCTAGCCCCTAAAGTGCGAACTGATGATGTAAGACGTGTCCCGCCTTCGCGACGCATGGCATAGCGCAGGCTTATGGCATCATGTATGCAAAGGTCGCTGCGTATGGCAATTTCATTAAGGACTTCAAATAGTTCTGACATAAAGGTCGCTTGATTTGTAAGCTGTGCAAAGTCCCCGCTGTCAAATAGGTCTACTAAACTTGGGCCTGCGTCGTGAACAGCAAATATCTTTTCTGCACCTAAAACCTCTGCAACATCTTGAGCCTGCAGGCTCCTACCTTTTACACGATTCATGACAAAGAGTAGTCTTGATACGGGAACACCTAATCTTCGGCAGAGTTCCCGCAGCTCAGTGGTAGCCCGTACCCCCACTATGCTCTGGTCGAGGACACAAATTGCAAGGTCGCTTTGTTCAAGCAGCTCAGAGTGAAGAAGAGTCCAATAAGAACCCGTATTGATAAAAATAAGTTCATGTTCACAACGCAGTCTATCAAGGACAGTGGGCAGGAATTGCGCCATTGCCTCAGTCTTTTCTGGAACTGCACGTGGTGCGTAGAGGCGCAGCCTGGGGGTCAACTGCTTGCCAAATCTACGCAGGCTTTCTGCTACCCCTAGTGAGCCCTGTCCTTGAGAGACTTCCTCTAAAAAGGCATGAAGGTCATCTACAGGCTGAAGATTCGTTCCGCTTTGACCTGCGTGATGTTCTGCTCTTTGACTCATGTTCTGTTGCCCTGTCGAGCCAAAAAGAAAACTTAAATCCCCAAATTGAAGGTCGAAATCGACAAGGGCTGTGTCTATATGAGCCTCTGCCGCCAGATAAGCTAAAGCACTGGAAAGAGATGATTTGCCTGCTCCACCACGTGCGCCAACGACAGGCACAAGCACTGCTCTCTGATTAAGCTTGCCAAAGCTTTGTCCTGTGGAGGCAAATGTGCTTCGCTGCCCTATGGTAGTGCTTCCTGTCTGATTGGCTTCGTAGTTTTCGCTTGCCTCTACCACACGTTCTAGCAGGCGACTCAGATCTGCCAAGCTTGCCTGCCGTGAAACAGTGGC
>WQVS01000104.1 GCA_009785705.1 Coriobacteriia bacterium | reverse complement strand
TTTCTGTCACAGCTCATGACAACCTTAACCATGCCGCCACCAGCACTGGTCTCAACAGTTTCATTGGCGAGTTCTTCCTGAACAGCTGCCATCTGAGCTTGAGCCTGCTGTGCCTGCTTCATCAATTTCTGGATATTCACTGGTTCGTTCCTCTCTCTTGCTTAATATCTTTAAGTCGCAGCCGTATTTTGCTGAGACTTGTTTGCTGTGATTTCTTGCCTTATGCCCACCTATTCAGGCTATTTGCTTGTCTCTCTAATTGTAGTTGCACCTAACTCTTCCAATAGAGTTGAAACTTCTAGCGTGCCACTGCGACGCGGCTCATCGGGAGGAGGAGTATGTTCCAGCACAGAAGCTGGCGGTATCGATTCTGTAGCAGCTGGCTCTGAAGTCGATGTATCCGTCAAGTCAGAAACCACTTCTTCATAGCTCGAGTCAGGAACAGGTTCATATGCTGGTGCTTGGTCATAATTGCTTGATGCCATGACAGGTACTGGTACAGCTGCAGGGCTTGTTGCGCTTGGAGCTGAAGATTCGAATTCTCCCTGCTTTACAGAAAAATTAATCTCTTGCCCATAGGTAGCATAAAAAGCCTTCGTAAGAAGCCCTTGGTTGTCAGCGCGTTTTGCCTGCTTGTATTTGAAGGAGTCAGCCTGGGAAAATTCAACAATAAGTGCCTGATCGTCTAAGTTTACCTTTAGGCGCGCATCAGCAAAGAGCGGATGTCGTGATGGACTCATCTCTCTAATATGCCCTAAGGTTTCTGCCCAATTGCGATTAAGGGTTGCTGGGTCATCGCTTAGTGAAACATTATTTGATGCAGATGGCGCACTTAAAGATTCAGATGTGGACGAGGCTTCCAATGAGCTGTCTTCGATTGACATATCAGACACAGCAGGGCTCCCCGTCTCAACCTGAGGCTCGTCTGATGGTGGCACTATCTCTGAAGTCGTTGCGGGTGATGGCGTACTGACTGTAGGTGCAGAGCTAGATACAGGACTTTGCTGCGTCATCGTTGCTGTCTGAGCAGGTGGTGCCACTTGAGGCATTGATGCTCCCTGCTCTAGGCATTCAATGCGCTCCATCAGAGCTTCCACGTTCATTTCACCCTGCGCATTAGTTGCGCGAACTAAAGTAAGTTCTACTAAAATGCGAGGCTCGGTACTCCAGCGCAATTTATCGCTTAAATCGAAAAGTAGGTCCAGTAGGCGCTCTAGCTGCCGAGGGCCAGAGAATGCTTCTGCGATCTCCTTAAGCACCTGCAGGTCATCGCTGCTACGGTTTACTCCCCCAGCATCTGTCCCGAGCACTGACAACACATAGGCATCGCGCGCATAGTCCAGCAATGCACGTGTAAGTTCAACAAGGTCGGTACCTGCTGATACTTGTTGAGCCACCCAAGCAAAGCAGGCAGGAGTATCACGCCTTGCAAGGATGTGCATAATCTCTGCAAGCGAGTCTCCGCTAACACCACCCATTGAGTCCTCGACATCACGCGCTGTGATATTGCCTCCCGAATAGGCACTCATCTGCTCTAGCAGTGTAATGGCATCGCGCATGCCTCCTGCAGCATGACGTGCGATAAGCTCAAGTGCAGCAGACTCTGCCTTAATGTTTTCTGCATCAACAATATAGCGCAATCTGCCAGCAATATCGCCAACAGAAATGGGATGGAAGTCGAATTCTTGACAGCGACTACGAACTGTCCCCAAAACCTTTTGGGGGTCAGTCGTGCAAAGGATAAAAATTACCTGCTGGGGAGGCTCCTCCAGAGTCTTGAGCAGGGCATTAAAGGCCCCTTTCGAAAGCATGTGAACTTCATCAATAATATAAACTTTTGATTTGCCATGCACTGTAGCAAGATGCATTTTGTTAATAATTTCTTCACGCACATTATCAACGCCTGTTTGAGACGCCGCATCAAGCTCTATGATATCGGGATGTCTGCCTTCGCTGATTTGCTGGCACTGTTCGCAAGTTCCATCGGGCTCACCCTCTTTAGTGTGACCGCAAACAAGTGCTGCTGCCAGAATGCGTGCTGTGGTGGTCTTTCCTGTTCCGCGCGGCCCTGAAAAAAGATAGGCATGGGCAACGCTGTCTGTTGCAACAGCATTCCTTAGAGTACGTTCAATGTGACTTTGCCCGACCACTGCCTCAAAGGTAGTTGGCCTATAAAGACGATAAAGTGACTGGTGACTCACGAAGTAGAATCCTCCACTAAACACTGCCTGAATTGCTAATAAGATACCAATAGAATATGCTGGGTGGACTTGGACGCTCGACAGTGACCACGTATGGCTGCTACCTTTCGGTCCTGACCAGGTTAGCAGTATATCGCCGTCCAAGCCCTCCCAGCATATTCGCGAACTTTATTATACCGAAACAGTGTTAGCTGGGCAGAAATTGTTTCCTATTTCAAAATTGGGTAGATTTCTAAGGCAAGATGCAGCCCCGAAAAGAGTGCTGCCTCTAGTTTGAGAAATCGCCGTTTCAAAATTGCAGGAAGAGTAAAGAAAAATATTTTAAATGTGACTAAAATAGTTGACATTATATGTGATTGCGTGTATCATAATTACTGTTCTATTACTTCCCTCCAAGCCGTCGCAGGTTCTTCCCCCTTTCTTTCCTGCGGCGGCATCTTCTTTTTAGCGATTTTGTCACGCACCTGAATAAGCTAAAATCCATTTAATCTCTAAGTATTTTGACGAGTGCATAGACGCTATGGCAGAAGGTGATGCGTAGATGCTTACGGGAACCTTCTGATATGACGACTAGGTGCCGTCAAAATACTTAGAGGCGATGCATGGAGTTGAAGATGGCCTCATGCTGAATTCTTACTTGGATTCCTAGTTCATCCCCTGCTGCCTCTAGTTCTTTTGCTAGAGCTTCAAAGTCTGTATTCATTTCTGAAATGTCTACCATCATCACCATGGTGAAAAAAGACTGCATGATGGTTTGTGTAATATTGACAATATTTACATTGTTCTCACTTAGGGTGCTGCTCACTGTTGAAATGATTCCCACTTTATCTTGTCCGTTTACGGTGATAACTGCGCTTGTTTTTTGCATGATATTACCTTTCTGAAATATCCTTATCGACGCGAGAAGTGTTTACTAATATGCAGCCTAATTTTTCAGGCTATGCATAGGTGCTGGAATGCGACCTTTTCTTGCAATAAAGGCCTCGCTGCTGTACTTGTTGACGGGCATGACAGGACCTGTGCCTAGCAGGCCGCCAAACTCTACTACATCTCCAACCTTTTTGCCTGGTGCAGGTATTATTCTGACTGCAGTAGTTTTGTTGTTAACAACACCAATCGCGACTTCATCAGCAATAATCCCTGACAAGGTAGACACAGGAGTATCCCCAGGAACACAAATCATGTCCAGGCCTACAGAGCAAACACAAGTCATAGCTTCTAACTTGTCCAGGGAGAGTGCTCCCTCCTGCACGGCACTAATCATGCCTGCATCTTCACTAACAGGAATGAAGGCACCACTCAGGCCACCTACATAGCCTGATGCCATAGTGCCGCCCTTTTTGACAGCATCGTTGAGCAAAGCTAGGGCAGCCGTTGTGCCATGGGTTCCGCATTTCTCAAGGCCCATCTCTTCCAGAATGTAGGCAACACTATCCCCTACTTCTGGAGTAGGTGCAAGTGAAATGTCTACAATGCCAAAGGGGGCACCCAGCCTTCTTGATGCTTCTTGAGCAACCAGTTGGCCCATGCGCGTCACCTTGAAGGCAGTCTTCTTGATAGTTTCTGCAACCACGCCAAAGTCTGCACCTTTAACATTAGTGAGAGCTGCCTTCACAACGCCAGGCCCACTAACCCCTACGTTAATGACTGTTTCTGGTTCCCCTGTGCCATGGAAGGCTCCTGCCATGAAGGGGTTGTCTTCTACTGCATTAGCAAATACGACTAACTTTGCACAAGCAAGGCCACCTGTTGAGGCAGTAAGTTCTGCGGCAGACTTTATGATGCGCCCAATCTGCTCTACGGCATCCATATTGATGCCAGCTGTAGTAGAGGCAAGATTAACTGAAGCGCAAACCTTTTCTGTGTTTGCTAGGGCCTCTGGAATGGACTTGATAAGAATTCTGTCACTGTCAGTGTAGCCCTTATGCACTAGGGCGGAGAATCCGCCAATGAAGTTTACTCCGACTGCGCTGGCAGCACGATCAAGGGCAACCGCAAAGGGCAGATAGTTGTCTGTGTCACTTGCAGCTGCAACTAAGGATATGGGAGTCACAGAGATGCGCTTGTTGATAATGGGGATACCGTACTCTTTCTCAATATCTTCGCCCACCTGCACCAGCTTATCTGCCTTACGGCAAATCTTATCGTATATCTTATTGCAGGCTCGTTCTGGATTTGCACTGGAACAGTCCAACAAATTAATTCCCATAGTGATAGTCCGAACATCAAGATGTTCTTCATCAATCATCTTGAGCGTTTCAAACACTTCTCCTGTTGACAGCATGTATCACGTACCTTTCTCCGCATAAACCCTCTAGGTGATATTATTCCGACTTGATTTTAGCATCCTGATTCGCCCTTGTTTAGA
>WQVS01000103.1 GCA_009785705.1 Coriobacteriia bacterium | reverse complement strand
TTATCGGGTAAGCCCTGTCCTGCAAAGCTACTGGCAGACTCCATCTTCCAAAGCCTTCGCGAAGGACGCGACAAATGCATTATCGCTTATGATGAACAGTCTGAAGCCTTTGCTCGCTGGCTAGAACAACTTATCGCAGAGTCTTTGGGCAAAAATGGCAGAGGTCTGATTCCCTTACCCATGCCTTTAGAACGCGCAAACAAATTGCTTGCTTTGGGTCATTCAGACATTCAAAGCATTGTGCTTGCTCAATTGAGTCCTGAGGATGTTGGTAAAGATTTACTACGTTGGATGTTTGCTATAGAGAGACTTGCCGCTTACTTGCAGCTAGATCCTTTTGACCAGCCAAATGTTGAAACAGTAAAGCAGTCAACGCGTTCATCTATGGCAAAGGGCACAAAGGAATCTCTTAATGCTTATCTGGATAAACTGCTTTCTGCTAAGCGCATCATCAGCTTTGAACAGATGTCCAAATTCATGAAGGAGCATCCCCTAGGGCGCAATAGTTTTATTGTGCTGCTCTCGTGGGCCCCCACAAGCGAATCAAGTAGTGCCGCTTTGGAAAAGTTAGCTGCCGATTTAGAACTTCGCTACAAGCGTCCTGTGGTTATTGCAGAAGGACCTCATTATCTACACGCCTCTGGACAACTCTACAAAGGAGGCCCCAATTCAGGAATTTTTGTAATAGTAACGCAGGAAACTGAAGGAGATATCACCATCCCTGATACTCAATACAGCCTGCGACAACTTTACAGGGCAGCTTTCAGCGGAGATATAGAGGCAATGTTGTCTTTAGGGCGACGACTGGTGAAATTATAATTCTAGAGCCTGCTTAAGGGCTGGTACGCGCCTACGCGATACCGGCAGCTCTTCTTCAGCGCCCTCTACTGTCAAGGTTAATGCTCCCCCTTTTACAGAATTAACACTGGTAATTTGACCGAGATTAATAAGGTACCTGCGATGAATCCTAAAGATGCTTGTGTCTTCGAATTGGGATTCAATTTTTACTAAAGTTTTTGTCGACAGGAAACGATCGTCTGCAGTAAAGATGTAGCTGTAATCATCTTTTGCCATGATGTAGCAAACATCTTTAATGGGAATAAAGAGCTTATTCCCGCCCTTATTTACCATTATCTTAGTATTATCGTTCTGGTCTATGAGACTTGACGAAGCGGCAATGCCACCATCTTCATCCTGTGTGCCTTCTTTTTGCTGAGCAAGTCTTGCGCTTACCTTTTCGATTGCCGAACGCAAGCGTGCAATTTCTACCGGCTTTACCAGATAATCAATCGCATCCACTTCAAAAGCTTTAACAGCAAACTGACTGTGTGCTGTTACAAAAACAAGAGCTGGCGGATTAGGATGAGAAGTTCTTAATCCTTCCGCTAACTGTAAACCTGTAATACCTGGCATATTGATGTCAAGGAAGATGACTTCTGCAGGAGTTTTCTTGATAAGTGCCACTGCGTCACGAACATTACCAGCCTCTCCCACTACGGTAATTCCATCTATGTCATCTAGCAGGAAGGCCAATTCGCTGCGAGCAGGCAGTTCATCATCGATTACAAGGGCACGGATGTTAGTATTTACTGGCATTAGGTGTACCATCCCCTATCTTGTTGGAATTTTAAGAGTTCCTGTCATGGCGCTGTAATCTACGCCACGCTCACCCTTTACCAAAGATTTCAAGGCAACATCACTTGAAAGCTTTTCGACGGCACGTGGCCAAAGTCGCTGTAATTCAAAATAGTTATTGCAATTTCTACGTGCATAAGCATTCGCTTTGCCCAGTGCATCCCAAGCGGCACGCCAGTATTGTCCCCTATGAGGACCTGATACAGTGCGCAAAAGACCTGTAGCAAATGCCTGAAAGGGAATCGCAGTCGAAATTCTACTACCAGGAAAAGGCATAAGTGACTGGGCAGTAACTTGCGCCAAATCTACCTGTGATTTTGCAAATTCAATCTTTCTGTGCTCATAGATAAGACGGTAGATATTTTGGCGAAAGCGTTCTGCAGAATTACGTCCTGTTTTTGGTGAATTGTGCCTGATAATCCACTGGTCATCAATGTAGATGTCTCCCCCATGCATGCGAGCATTGATTACATAGTCGACGTCTTCCCCGCGCATAATCCAGGGATCAAAGGCGACCTTTGTAAACATTTCACGATGAATGGCAAGGCAACCTCCATAGGCTATTGTGCTTCTATGCATGCGTGGTGGCTTCAGTGCCTGTGCAATGGTTTGATTAATGGCATCTTGGTCTTTCCAAAGAAAGTCTGCCCAGTGACCTTTGACGCGTGGCATAAGCTTATTGAGACTTGCCTTATCAGCCTGATCGCCCTGTTTCAAGTGTCCTGTTCCCATTTGGTAAAAGTCACCGGTCATATCAGTAATCATGCCACTTTTTGCAAAGAGGTAACCCCCGGAATGGATGGGCTGACCTAATCCAAAGCTTGCACTAGACATGAAATCAGGATCATCTACAATCTCATCGTCATCGATAAAGATGAGCGAATCAAAGCCTAGGATTGAGGCCACAAGGCAGCCTAAGTTGCGCGTTGCTCCATAACTTTTAATAGAGAGTGCCTCTATAAGCGTATGCATTTCCATTTGCTCTAAGCGGCGAAAGAGTGAGCTAGTCTCGCCTGTACCAAAGATAAGGATGTCAAGTTGAGGAAACTGCTCTGCAATCTCACGAACACGGTCATCGGCACGCACATCAATAGTGGAGTCTGTTGTTGCAACCACTAAGACAATCTTATTGACATCCTTCAGGTTTGCAAGTGAAGATAGGCAGTCCACAAGAGGTGGCTTAGGGTTATCAAGTGCTGTTGGATGCGAGAAGGGTGCACCTGCACTGGCTTGGTCAAAACTTCTTTCAAGTGACGACTTGCTTGATGATTTCCTCTTTGTCGACTTACGACCCCCCGATTCCCTCTCGGGGCGTGCTGTTGCAGATGTCGAATTGGAACGTGTCCAAAAAGTGGGAATTATAATTGCTGGACGCAGTTGCACCAGACTTACCTCCTTGAGATTACCTTTGGTGACCTAAGTTGTTGGTACCCTTCAACCTTGCTTCTTGTGCCTTGAACCTGCGAGACAGAGCAAGCGCAAGAGGCAGTCCAAGAACATATATTACCACTGTCTGACCAATTCCAACTGAAATTAGCCCAAACAAATACATAAGCGCAAAGCTTCCAGCAGCCGTAATCCCTAGTGCTGGAATACTATAAAAAGCTTCAGTATAGCCTATTGCATTCATGATAATTGGTAAATATGCGGGCACTATGAGTACATTAACAATAACGGGACCTAAAAGGGCTACGATTATATTGCGATTACGCAAGCGATAGGTCCAAATTGCCCCAATAAGGGTTGCGAGCGTGCCAAAGACAACGTCAAGCATCCCTAAAGCTCCAGAGCCTGTCCAGACCACATTAATCAGGTTTGCTAAAAAGGTTCCCAAGGCAAGTCCTGGTACGGCCTCTGCAAAAAAGAGTGGAAGTACTGTTAAGGCTTCACTGATTCGGAATTGCATAGGCCCCCAAGCTAAGAAGCCTACGACCTGCAAGATAAGTAATGTTGCTGCCGCATGTGCAGCAGCAATGAGTCCCGCACGGACTATGTAGCGTGTGCGAGAACTACTTATCTGATTACTACTGTCACCCTCCATTATGGCAGCAACGCCTGCGCTATCTGGACGGCATTAAGTGCAGCACCTTTTCTTAGCTGATCTGCAACACACCAGAAGGCTACACCCGACTTTACGCTTGCATCTTCACGCAGGCGACCAACATAGGTTTCGTTAGTTCCGCTAACGTGATACGGCATAGGATATTCTTGCTTTTCTGGATTGTCGATAACTACAAGACCTGGTGCACCTTCCAGCGCCATACGAACCTCATCCAGTGTCGGGTAACTACGACCTTCAGCGTCTAACTTATCAGTGTCAAATTCCACATGGATAGACTCTGAATGTGAGCGTAAGATAGGAATTCGCACGCAGAAAGGAGCTACTTCGATTTCTGGTGCATGCATAATCTTCTTGGTTTCTACGACCATTTTCCATTCTTCTTTGGTGCTGCCGTCATCCATGAAGACATCAATCTGCGGAATACAATTAAAAGCTATTTGATGAGCAAAGGCTTCTATAGTTAACTCTTCGTCGTTAAGGTAGGCTCGCGTCTGATCATAGAGCTCCTTCATGCCTTCTGCACCTGCACCACTCGATGATTGATAGGTTGAAACTACAACACGCTTGATAGGTGCCAGTTTATAAATCGGATTTAGCGCCACAACCATCTGAATCGTTGTGCAGTTAGGGTTTGCAATGATGCCTTGATGCCATTTGATGTCATCAGCATTGACTTCTGGCACTACTAGAGGAACATCTTCACGCATACGAAAAGCGCTGGTGTTGTCAATCATGACAGCACCACTTGCCACTACTGCCTTTTCAAAACGCTCACTGATACTGCCGCCCGCCGAAAAGAGTGCAATGTCAACACCTTCAAAGCTGCCTTCCGTAAGTTCTTGAACAATCAGTTCTCCATCAGCTGGAGCACCTAGACCCGTATAAGGAATAC
>WQVS01000102.1 GCA_009785705.1 Coriobacteriia bacterium | reverse complement strand
TTAGTATGGCTGGATACAAATTTGTAGTGAGCGGCGATCTTGAAGCTGCAAAAGGAGTAATAGCTGAGACCTTGCAAACTCAAGGATTCACAATGCAGCCGACAGGTGACTGGTCGGTTCGCGCAGAGCGCGGCTCCCAGGGAGCATCTGTTGTTTTGGGTGCCTTCGCAGGAAAATCAGGTCGTCACCTGATTCTTGATATCGGTTATGCCTCTGGCGATGACGGAAATTTTGTTATAGCACTTACTCAAAGCACGAGCGGTATGTCAGGCGGACTTATTGGAATGAGCCAAGCAAAGAAGGCATACAATGAAATCTATGTATTGCTTGCATCTGCTTTCCAATCAGCAGGAACATATGTTGTAGGCGAAGCTGTAAAGTAAGCAGAAATGACCTTAATTAGATAGACTTTTGCATTTTGATAGGGTTTTTTGTGCATCTTGTCACTTTTATCGACTCTAGTGTTCAAAATTGATGTACAATGCTTGCTTGGCAAACGGACTTAAAGATAGAAAAGGAAATCAAATGGACTCGCAAAAAGTAGATATGTTTATGATGGCAAACTCTAAGTTCTTTCCTGAGGACAAAGTAGTTTTCATCAAAGAGAAGTTAATGGCAGCAGATGAGAGCAGATTCTCTCTAGCTACAACTATTCCTCTAAAAGATCCGACCACCCTTATGATTGTTTCTCTATTAGCAGGGACATTCGGTGTTGATAGATTCATGCTGGGTGAAACTGGACTAGGTGTCGCTAAGCTGCTTACTGCTGGTGGTTGTGGTATCTGGACAATTATTGACTGGTTCACGGTGATGAAGAGAACAAGAGAACTTAACTTCAACAATTTCATGCAGCACATTTAGGCAGCACGAAATAACAAGATGAGTATATTAGGGCTACGTTAAAAGCGCAGCCCTTTTCTCTTTTTGGCAATGATTATTAGAGGTTGCAATTTCTTAATTGGGGCACTGTGAAGACTGAAGAAGGAATCAAACTGCACGCAAAAAAGACTCTTGCTGTTTATGGCGTAGGGATAATTGCTTTAATTGCTTTTGTCCATACGCCATTTCGCATTCCTTGCATTAGTAAACTAATTGCAAACACGCAGTGTCCTGGATGTGGTCTTACCAGATCCTTTGTTATGGCGGGGCAGCTCGATTTTATTGGTGCCATAACCATGAACATCCTCTTCTTACCGCTGTCAATAGGCATGGTCATATACTTTGTCTGTGTTGTACTTGACGCATTTGCGGGCAAGCGCGCTATTCAGCGCTTCAATTCTATTTTGTCCAATAAGTGGATTATTGCAGCCGCAGTTCTGCTGATGCTTGCGTCCTGGTACTACAATTTCATTCGTGGCATATAGAATCTTCTAAGCTCTTCGCTTAACGAAAAAATAGGTTCTCATCTGTCTACCTTCTCTGAGTAGGGTAGGAGGGCAAAGTGATTGTAAATGCATTCGATCACCTTGTGGATAATTGCACATATTTAATACATATTATCTTAACTATAATCTTTCAGGATAGATAAGTCGAACGATTAGTAGTAGCTGAAGGAGACGGCATGGAAAAGAAAGTCATCAATTCTGAAAAGGCCTTTGCGGCAGTTGGTCCCTACTCGCATTCTATCCTGGTGGATGGCAGCGGAGGAGACATACAATTCACCTCTGGTCAAATAGGAGCTGACCCAAAGACGGGAAAACTGAAAGAGACCGTTGAGGAGCAGACTGTGCAGGCTTTTGCCAATCTTGAAGTTATTCTTAATGAGGCAGGTATGAGCTTTGACAATGTGGTTAAGACAACTGTATTCCTAAAGAATATGGGTGACTTTGCTGCGGTTAATGAAATTTACGCACAGTATTTCCCTGCTAATCCGCCCGCACGCTCATGTGTGGCAGCTGCAGAATTGCCTCTAGGTGCCTTGTTTGAAATAGAAGCAATCGCTGTTAGATAAATAGATTGTTTCCATTTGTTACCGTGACACCTGAAGGATAAGAATGGGCACTCTTCGAATAATCGTAAGTATCTTATTGTTGTGCGTCCTTGCCCTTGTGTTGGCGGGGTGCCAATCAGGGTCGGGACACCGGGTCTTTGACCCTCATGTGGGGACGTGGGAAGGGCAGGCCTTGGGATCTCAGGCATCAGAAGAAGATGGTGAGCCTTCAGGCAACGTTTCCTCCAATGATTCAGATATAGACAGTCTTAATCTTGGCAGCAACAGTGATGGTCACACAATTCAACTGACCCTGTTGCCAGGTGGCATCATGCAGTACCTTAATACTGCAACGGGACAGAGTGAAGACTTCGCCTATTGGGTGGTGACCGACGACGAAGATGGCTGGCGCATGGACATTATGTTCTATCCTGTCAGCGAAACACGTGATGATGTGCTTGCTGCTGCCAGATTGTCCTCTGATGCCCCTGAAACCTTACTCTTTTCAGCCAACGAAGCAGGACAGGGTCTACTGGGTTTCGCTGGGGCAGAGCTGACCCTAACAGAATAAGTAGATAAAATTAGTAACAATTCTTAACTTTGTTAAGTACGTCGCGAGCAAGAAGTAGTAAAATTGAAGATAATAGAAGAGGAGAGAGCCTTGGGAACAAGGTCTTCCTGTCTGCCTGCTGGGGAGCAGGCTATGTAATTTAGTTGCGGATTTCAAACTTAAGACAAAGGAAGGTGTACTCGTGCAAAATGTTCGCTTTTCACTAAAGCTTGTACTTCTCGTATTGCTGAGCGTGCTTGCGATAGGATTGCTTTTTGGCTGTGGGGATGACTCTGGGCAGCAGACAAATAATCAGGCAAGCAATAGCGTCAATCCAGAGCTTCTTCAAATTGACGATATCCTCTTAGACCCAAGGTCATTCCAGCAAAATGTTCTGGCAACGGGAACAGTCACCACTTTTTCTGCTCAAGGTGAAGTGTCGTTAATCGGCATTGTTGATAATGAACATATTCTGATGTGCCGTAACCTGGATTGTCTTGCCTCGAAAATATATGCTGTTAATGTGAGTGGTTTAGACCTTCCAGAGCCAGGTGACGTAATAACTATGGTAGGTGGTTTTCAGTCCATGGGGAACAACTGGATATTCTCAATATCTGACTATACGGTAAATGATAACGTTATAGACTTCCTGCAGTAGTTCTCGTTCTAATCTTGAAAGCCCTGTGATACTATACATAGGTATAGATGTGAGCAAAATGTGTTTCAGCAATGGAGCAGTGAGCCCTTTATCTGCAAGACAAGTACACGGACAGGTACTTAGATAGGAGCAAGACCATGGATGTAAAGAAAATTTTCAGAGTAGTAGGACCTCTGTTGTTACTTGCAATTCCTGCGATTATTCTCTGGTCAATCTTTTCAGATTCGCACTACGATACAGATGTAGGAGAATATCAAGCAGAAGGTGAAGTAACCTTTAGCCTGGCAAACCCAGAGCAATATGGTCTAACAGGAGACGAAGTCCCAGGAGAATAGACACTTTGCAGCAGCAGGCACTGCACTGCAGCTGGACCTACGCAATTCAATTAAAAAGAGAGCGCCAATCGGCGCTCTCTTTTTTGTTTAGGTAACTAATAAGTTAGGGCTTAGTATCGGCTTAGCTCATCAAGTAGATACATGAATTCAGGGTCATTTCCAAGTTCAGCAAGAAGCGCTATTCCAAACACTGCCGCTATTCCTCCACCAAGAATACCGATGGCTCCCAGCACAATGCCAGCTATTGCCATTCCACTAGGCATGCCGTGAGGAGTCTTGCTTTTCCCAATAATTCCACATACTATAGCTGCAATTCCTAGAGGAATTCCGAGGAATAATGTGATTCCAATGGTTGGCAACGCGGCGCAAAGAAGAAGCACGCTTAAAATACCCAAGACAAGACTCACAATGTTTAGCGTATTTCCTGGGTTTTGCTGCGGCATTGGTGGTTGCATAGGTGGCTGTGTTGGCGGTTGCTGGTTAAATTGTTGCGGTTGTTGATAGTTCTATTGTTCCATTCTTAGTTTCTCCTTATTCAGTAGCCTGTGCGCAGTTTAGTGCCTTTGACAAGTTAGACTAACGCATTTTAAAGATAGTAGCACACAAAATTTTCTTATGATATTATTGTTTCAGTTTTTTAATCAAAATATTTGAACTATCTTGAAAATGGTCTCTAGATGACAAGAAGGAGTGACGAAGAATATGGTCGATAGTGCTTTTGGTGAGATATATCTTAAATTCAAGTTAAACTTCTATAAAGGTATCTTTGAACGCACTCAGGGACGTGAGGTAAGTTTGAGTGCATCTGAAGCCTATGCAGTAGAAGTCATTTATGCTCTAGGCAATCCCACTATCAGCCAATTTGCGCAATTCTTGCAAATATCGAAACCAAATGCCACCTACAAGGTAAACACACTAATTAAAAAGGGTTATATCGAAAAAATTAAGTCAGATATAGATAAGCGTGAAACTCATCTGCACACAACTCCAAAATTTATGCACTACTACGCCATCAATCAAAACTACATCATCGTTGTTATGCAGCGCATCAAAGAGCGCTTTTCCGCAGAAGAGCTGAAGCAATTTGATGAGATGCTTAAAGTTATCTCTCGCGAACTTATGCCAGAAACAGACGAAAAGCTTCAACTTGAAAC
>WQVS01000101.1 GCA_009785705.1 Coriobacteriia bacterium | reverse complement strand
GATGTTTTGCGGCTTGCTTCTTGTGCCACGAGTCGGCGGAAGGCTGTGACATTGTCACGTACAGCCTCTAGGTCAATGTCAAGCCATGCCTGTCTGTATTTTGTCATGGGCGACCTCCTCTGCCTGGTTGATTGGGTCGTCATTGTCGGTGTCGGAGCCATCATTGTCAGGCTTGTCGTTGGGGATAGCCTGGTCTTCGTCATCTGTAGGGCCAAAGTCAGAATCAGAGACCGCTACAGTTTCTGAGCTGTCCTCTGCATCCTTGGCGTTATCATCAGCTGCTTCATCGGTCTGATTCTCATCATCCAAGCCGTCAAGCAGTGCACGCAACTCCTTGAATTCGCGAGCCAATTCTTCGCGCGTGCTAGGCTTTCCTTTTGCTTTTGGACGTGCCTCTTCTGTTAGGGCAACCGCAGAAGCAACTGCCGTTGTCTGTGTATAGGACAAGGATAGGTGCATTTCTACAATGCCCATCTTATCAGCATATTCTTTCGCAGCACCGTAGAGCTTTGGATAAGGGCGACCTTTTTCGTCGCGGGCAACTTCAACGTCAAGAAATCTCATACCAGAGAAGCCCGTACCTAGAGCTTTTAGCACGGCTTCCTTTGCAGCAAAGCGCAGGGCATAGTGAATTTCTGGCTGAGCCTTATGTTCGCAGTACCACTGCTCTTCTTCGGAAAAAAGTCTTTGCTTCATGCGGCTACGACGCGCCAAGGCTCTGCGCATGCGGTCAATTTCGACTATGTCTACCCCAAGACCTACGACCATGCCGTACTACTTCAATTTCTTCTCTACTGCAGCGACATCTTCTGGTTTGTCCACGTCTGCACCAATACTTGCATTACTGGTCAAGATGGCTGCGCAGCGCAGGCCTAAAATCTTGCCCAGCTTTTCTTCAAGGTCATTTATCGAAAGTCTACCTGTTGCTAGCTTCAGAGCAAAGCGCGCACCAACCATATTAGCCATCCTTAGAGGATTCTTACGTGCCTCAAAGACCTCTTGCCCCAGTTCACGTAGACGGTCAAAATGCCTTGAATCTAAAATCATGGCATTGCCACCCGTAACTTTCCCTTCGCGCAGCTTGAAAAAAGTACGCTGCGTGTCAGGATAGGCAGCCATCATATCTGCTTCTCTAACCATGGGATAACTAATGTCTACCTGTCGCTCGATGGTTTCAGCGATAAAGTCATCAATAGCCTTAGGGGTCACAGAGGGGATATCAGAAGTAATACTGATAATCAGTCCGTCTGTACCACTTGCAGTAAGGGCATTTACTCCCTCTACAATATTGTCAGAAATTTTGCCGTTGCTGCATATTACTTTATCCGCGAGCTGTTCCCAGCCACTGGTGTCTTGGTCAGGGGGCAGGACAACCGCAATAGTGCGAACATGCTTCGCCTGGCGGAGTGCTTCCAGCACCCACTGAAGCATCGGCTTTCCAGCGACTTGCACCATGCCTTTCGCAGGAGTCTTTGGGTCAATAGCGCTGCCATCGCCGCCAGCAAGGACAATCGCATCAACTGTTGGGGAGGGGGAGTTTGTGTTCTTCATCTCTTCTATTATAAACCAGCTATTCTAGGCCAGCGCTAAGCTTTGGTACCTGGAATGTTCTGGTTGTCGGAATGGATGTGAATGCCTTCTTGGACAGTTGATACCTCTATTGCCCAGTAGCCCTGCTTCACTGCTCTTTGCGCCACTGCTTTTGCATCGTGGTCAGTTGTGAGCTGAGCCCAGCAAGCACTACCTGAACCTGCCACTTGTGCAATCTTGACTTCATTTTGTGCCCGCAACCAGTTCAGTGCCTCACCTGTTTTTGGGGATACCTCTATGGCAGCAGGCTCTAGATTGTTTTGCCAAATGTCTACACTGTGGGTTGGCTGCGGATTCTTGTCGAAAGCTTTGTATACTGCCCCTGTAGGACTATGAGCACCTGAAGGCATAAGCACAAGAAGAGAAGTCTGCGGCAGTGGATCGCGAGACTCTTTGAGCACTTCTCCTCTTCCCGTCATTACGCTTGCTGTTGTTGAAGCCAGAAAGAGCGGCACATCAGAGCCAAGAGAAGCAGCTAGCTCAAGATGACGCGAATCGCTAGGGGGCAAATTCCAGAGTGTCGCCAAAGCAAAGATGCTTGCTGCTGCATTGGAGGAGCCTCCCCCCAGTCCTGCACCATGAGGAATATTTTTTTCAAGTCCTATGTGGACTGCAGGAAGCTCTTTATTGTGTAACCGCGCCATTCCCTTCGCCGCCTTGATAACGAGGTTGTCAGCTTCAGGTATTCCTAAATCGACAGAAGAAGTAAAACCAAAGGTCTCAGAAGGCTGCACTATCAACACGTCATGCAAGGAGATAAGATGAAAAAAGGAGTCTACTTGATGATAGCCATCGTCTTGAAGCGGTCCTACCGATAAGGACAGATTAATTTTTGCAGGAGAAATAATTCTCATAGCGAGCACTCAATTCTTCTGATTAGGATTCTATGGTCTGCATCACTTCATCATCCGCAAGAGGGCGTCCAAAGAAGAAAAGGAAGACTTAGGTTAGGTACTCCACCCAAGGAAAGATAGTTTCTTTGGTCTCGTGGTGAAGAACTTCTACTGCACCTGTCAAAATATCAACATACTGATAAGAGGCACGAGTCTTTCGATTGCGCTTTTCATGAACTTCTAACACAAACAGCGAAGGATGCGTCTGCGTGATGCGACCATGTCTTTCGAGGATTTTTGAGCGACCTAGATTCGCCTTAATGCAGACGAAGTCACCTTGCATCTCTTCCAATGTACCTTTAATGCGCGTAACCGCTTGAACGGGCTGAATTGTTTCCATTTATTTAAATAATTCCTTGAATAATACCTAAAATTGCGAGCTAGTCAGTTAGCCATTGTAACAGAAATCCATAAAACTTGCAGGTCATAGTGTATCTATCCCTATCTGTCCCTAAATCTATCCTCATTAAAGCGTCTTGCACGCTGTTCTTGCAGCGCTGTAGGCAGCTAAACTTGATGGCTTCACGTCCCTAGTTGACTGATCTGAGAAGCGATAATAGCACTCATAGCATGTTCGGGCACCCTTAACTGCTTTTGAGCCACAAATAGGACAGGTTTTCAAAATGTTCATGGTATTCTCCTCTGCTTATTCTGATGGAATGTAGTCACCTGGCTGCAGCCAGGGACAAGGGCTTGCTGGGCGCTCTAAGACGCTTCGTGTTCCTTTGGGGCTGCTGCAGGCCTCGTTAGGTGGGACATTTCTTTTACAGGCAATCACCTCTCCCTTCTTGTTGAGAAAAGCTAGGTCAAGGGAATACTTCATGCCGTAGGTGTGTACTCCCCTGCAAGGAATCAGATGCAGGGCATCAAATTCAAGTTGATGCTGAGATGTTCCTAGCAGTCCTTTCATGCGCGCATAATATGTGCTTACTGTTTTGATTTTCATGGCTTTCCTTACTTGCTTATCATTTCTACTATTGCCTTGCTGCCCTGCTGCCACGCTTTCCTGCTGTCATACTGCCTTGCTGCCGTACTTTCCTGCTGTCGTGCCTTAAGGTTTCTTTCTTCGGTCACCACCCTGCCGACTCACTTCCTAGAGCCCTGTGCTCCAGTAAATGACCAAGGTCTTACTGCGTGTAAGCGTAGGCAGATTGGATGCTCCTGTATTCGCAAGGAGCCCGGTGGCAAAAAGCTCGTAGTTTAAAGTGAAGTGCAGCACCCTTTTCTGCAAGAAAAGTTCTCCGCTCTTTTCAACATCGACCTGCAATTGATAAGGTCCTTTCTGCCTATCCTCATAACCCATGGCCGCCTGCAGCACCTGTTGGGCACTATCAGCAGGGTCTTCAGGTGAACGGACTAAGATTCGTGCAACTTCTCCCGTGACACGATCAAAGCGAGCAAGCTCTGCCACAAACATACCCACATTTACCACTATGACTAACACCAAAAGCACGGCAGGAATTATGATGGCGAGCTCCGTTGTCATTTGCCCCTTCTCACTAAGAGCTATCTTTTTGACATAGGCTCTCGCTAAAGTTGGTGCCCACATATTCACACACCTAAAGCGGCAAAGATTTCTTCTTCCTTGCTGCGGATTGTGGCAAATGCTCTTGATGCCAGACCCTTGATGCTCTCGCTGAAGGGCAAGGGTATAGACACCCCTAAAACCTGGACTCTCATCATTCCATCAATGCGCCTACTGACATCTGAATCAAGTTCATTAATCATGCCTGATAAGTTTTCACGTAGTCCTGCAATGGATGCTCCTCCGCTTTTTTCGAGACCTTCTTCTGCACTGCTGATAGCCCTTACAAAGCGTCCCTCAAATCCCCCCGCATTAGGATCTCCCACATCAGAGGTGTTTACTAAGGTGGGGACAGGACGCCGTAAGTCAGGCGCTGATATTTGTGCTGTTTCAAAAAAGCTATCTAAGCTAGTAGACATTACTGCATCTAAACCAAAGGGAAGTCCTGAAACAAATTGCTTCACGTTGTTATTTCCTTGTGTATAAAGCGTTAAGCAACAACCCCAAATCCTTAAGAGGAAGCCTGCTATTCCCCCGTCTCCACCGCTGGCGCCATTATTGTTGCCACTGCTGCTGGCATTGCCCCCGCTGTCGCCCAATCCCTCATCACTAACTAGATTGCG
>WQVS01000100.1 GCA_009785705.1 Coriobacteriia bacterium | reverse complement strand
CGCTACTACTCTTTTAATCAGCTTTACGAAGCAAATCGCATTAGAGCACTGAGAGATATGGGCTTTGGACTTTCTGCGATTGCAGAGATATTAAAGCAATATCAAGACTCTAAAGCACTTGAAACCTTCTTACTAAACGAACTGGAGAAGACTATCCGACAAGAACAGGAAGCACGAAGTAGAGCACAGCTAATCAATACTGCCCTCAAGGGGCTAAGAGAGGACGATTACTCTATGCAATACAACGTTACCCTTAAAACAATTCCAGAAAGATATGTTGCAAGTCTACGCAAGGTTATTCCCACCTTTGACAACGAAGGTGACCTTTGGAATCAAATGGCAGAAGAAACCAGTCATGCCTTTCAGCTATCGGACCCTTGTTACCCCATTACTATTTACCACGATGGAGAATATAGGGAGAAAGACATTGACGCAGAAATCCAAGTTAGCGTAGATGGAGAATATGAAGACACAGACAATGTTATCTTCAAGACAGTTGAGGCGACTGAAGTAGCCTCCACCGTATACAAGGGTAGCTATGACCAAAGTTATGCTGCTCACGAAGCTGTAGCGAATTGGGTTGAAGAAAATGGCTATGACTACGCCGGTCCCATGATAAATATCTACCATGTAAGTCCTGGGCATGACCCAAATCCTGAAAATTGGGTAACTGAGGTATGTTGTCCTGTTAAAAAAAGTAAAGCATAAGAAGAAAAGTCTTGCCAAGGGTCTCGCCAAAGAGAGTCTTTGCTCTTGTGTGTTCATTTGCCCCGACAATCCTCCAAAGGGTGTCGGGGCGATTTTGTCTTATGAATCTTATCTTACAAAAGAGGTTTTTCACCGCGCACTACTGCTGCGCTTACTTTTAGCTTTTTGATATTCTTTTTCTCTGGGAGCAAGTACATTGCATCTAACAAGACCGATTCGCAAATTGAGCGCAGACCTCTTGCCCCTGTTCCACGTTCTTTGCAGAGTCTTGCAATCTCTTTAAGTGCTGCCTTGTCAAAACTCAACTCTACTCCTTCCAGGGCGAAGAGTCGCTTGTACTGCTTCGTCAGAGCATTCTTTGGCTCTGTCAGGATATGCACTAGGTCATCTAGCTCTAAGTCACGAGTCGAAGTCATCACCGGTACACGCCCTACAAATTCAGGAATGATACCGAACTTGCTCAAATCTTCTGGCTGCGCCATCTCAAACAAATCGCTCACAGACTCGCTATTTTGAGGTTTCGATTCAGCAGCAAAGCCCACCCCGCTGCTACCAAGACGGTCAGCAATAATCTTCTCGAGACCCACAAAGGCACCACCCACAATAAAGAGGATGTTCTTTGTATTAATTTTTAGCAAGGGCTGGTCAGGATGTTTACGCCCACCCTTTGGGGGCACACTGGCAATCGTGCCTTCCAGTATCTTCAACAGGGCCTGTTGGACGCCCTCCCCCGATACATCGCGAGTAATGGACAAGTTCTCTGCCTTGCGGGCTACTTTATCGATTTCATCAATATAGATGATACCTATCTCAGCACGCTCTATGTCGTCATCTGCATCAGTGACTAACTTCAGCAAGATGTTCTCCACGTCTTCGCCAACATAACCAGCTTCGGTCAGCACTGTTGCATCAGCTATGGCAAAAGGTACATCTAACACGCGTGCTAAAGTCTCTGCAAGTAGAGTTTTGCCCGTACCTGTAGGACCCAGCAGCATGATATTGCTTTTTGCTAGCTCAACCTCATCGGGCTCAAGACCTTGTTCTTTTTCCTGAGCTTCAACCATGACACGCTTATAGTGATTATGTACCGCAACAGAGAGAATCTTTTTCGCGCGGTCCTGCCCCACAACGTAGTCATCCAAGGCATCATGCAATTGTCTAGGAGTAGGCAGGGTATCAGTAGTAAATTCACTACCCGGAACAGGAATCTCAATTTCCTCTTCAGCATCAAAGGCAAAACCGTGCCCGCTCATACCAAGCTGCTGCTCCATCCCAGGGGGAATACTTGCTCGCTGCAAGCCTACAATAATGTCATTAGCCAAATCTACGCACTCGTCGCAGATATAGGAACCTTCGGGGCTCTTGAGCAGGTTACTTGCCAGAGAAGCAGGGCGTCCGCAAAAGGAGCATCTGGGCTCTTGTTCATCGCCTTCGCCGTCCTTTATGTCACGCATGTCCCTGTCATCAGCACCGCCAGTGCCAGCACCTTTACCAGCACCCTTGCCGCTGCCATTAGAGCTGCCGTCTACAGTTCCCCCATAACGATTCTTATTGCCCACGCTTATTTGCCCTTAGTTTTCTTTGCAGCTTCTTTAGCAATGCTTGCCTGATTTTCGATAACGGCGTCAACCAAGCCATATTCAACAGCAACTTTCGCCGTCATAATGTTATCGCGGTCAGTGTCTTTCTCAATGCGCTTGATAGTCTGTCCTGTGTGACGCGACAGGATGCCGTTCAATTCCTTGCGCATGCGCAAAATTTCCTGCGCAGCGATTTCGATATCGGAAGCTTGTCCCTGCGCACCACCATGCGGCTGGTGAATCAGTACACGCGAATGTGGCAAGGCATAACGCTTGCCCGGCTCCCCCGCCGCTAAGAGCACTGCACCCATAGAGGCACACTGCCCAACACAGATAGTCGACACGTCAGACTTAATAAACTGCATCGTGTCATAAATCGCCAAACCATCAACGACCGAACCACCAGGCGAGTTAATGTAAAAGTTAATATCCTTAGTCGGGTCAATGCTCTCCAAGTGCAGCATCTGTGCAATAATCAGGCTCGCACTAACCTCATTAACAGCGCCTGTTAGAAATACAACACGCTCATTGAGCAGGCGTGAGTAAATATCAAAACTACGTTCCCCACGACTGGTCTGCTCGATAACATAGGGAACAAGATTCGCCTGAAAGTCTGTGTCAAGATTACTATTCATGTGTATAGCTTCCTCTCATGTAAGGTAACAAGGTAATAATGCGGAGCAACTGTCCATCCAGTTCACACATATAAGGCAAGTGAAACTTTGCGAGTCCCGACTAAGCCTTATCTGCGCCAACAGGTGCTGCCTTCTCATCAATGTTAATAACGGCATTGTCACGCAGCCACTGCATAGCCCTGCCACGAGCCAAGTCATCGCGCAGAGATGTCAGCATGCCACGTCGTACCCAGCTATCACGCATTTGCTTTGCACTCATCTTCGATTCTTTATCAGCAGATGCAGCCTTTTCAAACTCTTCAGTTAGTGCCTCATCATCGGGAATCAGGTCTTTCAAGCGTGCTAAGGCCTCTAGTGCCAAGTCATTCGCTACAGAGATGGATGCTTGCTCTTCCATGTCGGCTTGATATTGTTCTGGGTCAATGTTTGCCTGTTCCAGATAGCTGTCCAAGTCCATATTTGATTGTTCTAGCATACGGCTAAATTCTTCGACCATATCGTCAGCACGTGCTTCAACAAGTTCCTGAGTTGGTTCGCCTTCTAGCTGCTTCGCCAGTGCTTCTAGCAACTTATTGTCACGCTCACGGTCCCAGCTTTGTGCCTTTTGCGACTCAATGTAGTTCTTGATTTCAGCGCGCATATCTTCAACCGTGTCAAAGCCTGTGTTCTTCGCGAAATCATCATCAACTTCTGGGATGACCTTTTCGTTTAACTCGTCAACAGTCAAGTCAAAAGCCATGGTCTTACCGGCGAATTCAGCATTTTGGCCTGTATCTTCAACGGCAAAATCAATCTTTAGATTATCGCCAGCCTTAGCGCCCAACAGACCCTTGTCAAATTCTTCTGGCATCATGCCTTGGCCTAGTTGATACAGGTGACGCTCAACCTTTGAACCGTCGTAATCTTCGCCCTCAATGGTAGATTCAAAACTAAAAGTAAGGAAGCTGTCCTCAGCCACCTTTGCATCTTTGTCTTCCAGTGTTGGATAAGTAGCAAAGCGCTCTAAGGTGCCTTCGATTTGAGCATCGATTTCTGCCTCAGTAGCCTCCTTGGGAATCATGTCAATGTTTAGTTCAGTAGAAACCAGAGTAAACTCGGGACGCAGAGCTACCTCAACTGTGTAGCTGTAGTCCTCGCCTTCCACCAAATCTGCTGGTTCAGCAAAGTCAACTTTGCCCACCGTGCGCAGCTCTTCCTTGTCCACTGCCAAGGGGTAAGTCTCATTCACAACAGCTTCTAGTGCCTGCGCCAAAATGTATTCGCGTCCAACCTGGCCTTCAATCACGCTGCGAGGAGCCTTACCTGGTCTAAATCCAGGAAAGCGGAATTGCTTCGCAACCGCTCTAAACTCTTTCTTAATGGCCTCATCAACCTTCTTCGCCTCTACAGCTACGGTGACTTTTGCCTTGTCCTCAATGCGCTCTACGCTGCTCTTAAAACTCAAGGTGATTCCTCTCTCGCTGGCTGCCCAAAATGACAAGCCACATGGGTATACGTCAACTGGCAAACAAACACCAGCATCAAGCAATTTCATAACCTATTGATTGTAGCAAAAGTAGGCACATCTAAGGCTTGATTGCCTCTTATTTGAAAATGAAATGAAAGTTGCTCTTGCGTCATGCTGTAGATTTGTTATACTTGTACGGCACTGCGGGTGTGGCGGAATTGGCAGACGCGCTAGATTTAGGTTCTAGTGAGCAACGCTCGTGGGGGTTCAACTCCCTCCACCCGCACCATTTAAAAGAATTGGCCTGCTGAAATGCAGGCCTTTTT
>WQVS01000099.1 GCA_009785705.1 Coriobacteriia bacterium | reverse complement strand
TGAGGTCGATGATTTTTTGGATGCAATCGCAATCGAGCTTGATAGGTTAAATACTCAAATTGAAGAGCTCTCTAGTCATGCTAGACAATCTGAATCTCAGGCAGTAAATTTTGAGGCAGAACGTAATACTATCAATAATGCCTTGCTTACAGCACAACGCGCATCAGATGACCTTTTGGAGCAAGCAAAAGAAAAGAGCCAGAAGCTACTAGAAGAAGCTGATGCTCGTGCTGAAAAGGTGCTTTTGTCAGCAAGACAAGAAAAAGAGACTCTTATTGAAGAGCTGGCACACCTAAAGGCTGCCGAAGAAAAGTTTCGTGCGGCCATTAGAGAGAATGCCCAAGAAACCATTAATCAGTTAAAGGCAGTTCCAGCCCCTCGTATTCCAAAGATTGCTGCAGCACCTGCTGCTGTAGCCGCTGTTGAGGATGATGACTCTGGTACCTTCGCAGCTGTAGAGCCGACACCAGCACAGGAAACCGTATCAGCAATCCCTGTTGTAGCCCCAATTGCTTCTGCTCCTCCCCTTAAGAGGGAAGAAGGAATTGGTCAGTATGGGGAGATGGAGTTAGACGAAGATCTCGATACCATCGACTGAGTGCACACCTGACGGTCAGACTCATCGTCGAATCAAAAAATCCATTTATTTACGTAGACTTAGTACGTGGCATAAATGGATTTTTCAATTCTTCTTGATTCTGAGCGCCAGGAGCACACTCAGTTACTCTGAGTTATTCTGACTGGACTTTGAAGGTTCCTAGGCACTTGCCCTCTGCCGCTGCACATATGCGGTCCTGTAGACCTGCCCTTGCCAGCAGACCTTTGAACTGCCCCTTGTAGACAAAAAGCCCTGTTAGATCACGATATTCTTTGATTTGTGGAAGCCCGTCTTGTTCGACGGGCTTTTTCATTGCAGGTAGAGAGAAACCACTTTCAAGATTGGGCGCACTGTATTGTTCTACGTATTCTTGAACAATGTGATCTTGCCTAGATGCACTATTGTGAATTAGGTCTTCCCAGGTGTCTTGGTCAAGCTCTCGTCCTGCCCATACCCCTTTTGATCCGTAGCTGTCCAAGGGTTTGATAATCCAAGCGTCCTTATTATTCAGAACTTCACGTAAGCGTGGAAGTTCTGCATTTAAGCGAGCTGTGTAGGGTACGTGAGCCTGCACAAAGACCTGTTCATCCTCTGTTAGCAGGGCAAGTGTTTGTGGTAGGTGCAGTACTTCAAAGCTGAGTTTTGTATGGGGAAGTTGCGTCCTAAAAGAACCAATTAAAGTGAATGCCTCTGCGCGATAGGCGTCAAGAAAATCACCGACTTCATCATAATGCTTCATAATGTCGCCCGTAACAGCACGGCGATAGAGCGCATCAACACGCATGCCACTAGGAGTCAGTAATGCTGGTTTATCCTCTGTTGCTGCACTGCTTGCCTCAAAGCGCAAATCGCGAATGTCACAGACTTCTACTTGTAGTCCATGTGCCCTAAAGTGCTGAGCAAAGCGCTCAATTTCTATGGGAGTAGAGATGTCCATAAAGTCTGATATTACGATGTTGGGTTGGGCGGGTCGTGGGCTTTGTTGCTTGTTGCCTGCAACTTCTTTTCTTGCCTGTACAGAATCAGCGTAAATCTCTAAAAAGCCATCTACCCACGAATCAAAAAGCTCGAAACTTTCAAGGATAAGTCCAACATCTGCCAATTGCTTAGAAAAAGCCTTGAAGCTAGGAGTAAGTGCAAGAGCATTACTGGCTTCACGATCTTCATTCATGGCGCTACTGCCATCTGTATTAAATTCGCAAAACTTAAAGTCCCCACTGTCCTCATTATAGAAGATGTCGATGCGAATGATAGGAATGGGACAGGAGTATCCTGGATCGAGCAGGATAAGCTCTTCGAGTTCTGCTGGAAAGTCGAAATTCTTACGATAATCAGGATTAGCAAGGTATTCCTGAATAAGTTTTTCCAATATACCCACTGTTGTGCTTGCAATATATTGAAATCGTTCGCGCTCATGATTAGTGTAGAGTTTCGGTACGTAGAGGAAGTCAGACACTTCGTCTTTATAGACAGCTTCAGAGTGAGTCATGTACTCTGCGGCCATTTCGCGACCAGCACGGTCGAGTTGAGGGAGGCCTTCAACAATTTTTAGATAGGCATCACGCAGTTCTGTCGTGTTCATATTTATCCTTTTGCAAGCGTAGTTTTAGTTACTGCAAGAGATTCAAGCAAGTCCAGATGAGACATTTCTTCTGGCGAGAGCTGCTTCAATCCGCGACGGGCGCGAGAAATTAAATCCACCATGAAAGAAGAGACATCTTGTCCATAGTAATCCTCTACAGAAGCCTTGTAACCATCTTTAATCAGTGCGCCCTTGATAGTAGGTATGCTCTCCTCATCAAAATGTGAAAACTGTCTGCTTAGCTCGTCTAGATTTTGCTCATCATAGAAGAGTCCTTTGATAAGGGCAAGGTAAGCTAGTGCATAGGGGAAGGGCATGCTGTCTGCGCAGCGGATTTCAACATAGTTGCGCAGACGAACGTCAAAGAAAAGCATCGATAGGATATGTTCAATATCGTCAAGGGTCAGGTGATTCATGTCGTAGCAGTCAACAGCACCCTTTTGACCAGCATAACTAACCACTCCATCTTGATCGAAGAGTATGATAGGCGCAGTGAGTGCCGTACGTCCATAAGCAGCAAAGTTGTAGCCTGCATCAAAGAGCCCTGGCGGAATCATGCTGCGGGCAGGATCTACATCATTCCAAATAGCAGTGCGCTTAATGCAGTCTTTGACAGGATTACCTTCAAAAATAGCTGTGTTATCGGTGAGTAGTGAAAGAAGAGGAGTCAGAGCCGCAGCTACACGCATCTTCTTGATTGCATCAGCCTCATCACTGTAGTCAATAGTGACCTGGGTTGATGCTGTTCCGCGCATCATGTTTATGCCATGATTTCCTGTGCTCATGAAATGCTGACTCATCATTTGATAGCGCTCTTTAGGCAGTAAGGCGATGTCAGCCACTAGGGTATGTGGCTGGTAGCCAATAGTAAGAGGTTTGTAGTTTAGTTGACTGGTTACTTCGAGCAGTTCGGCCTGATACTTATCCCAGACAGTGCTTAAGTCTTGTAGATTCCAGAAGGGCATAGAGCTAAATTCAAACTGTGATCCTGGCTCCAGTGTGACGATGGCATCTTTGCGCGAAAGTCCTAGCAAGGGGCTGGAAGAGTCATTCTTATCTGCACGAATTTCTTTCTCGTAAAGGGGGGAAAGCCGCCCCAAGATACCGGTAATCCCTGTTGCACCAGCAAAGGGGACGGTGTGATTGTTTGCATCGACAATGATTTGTTCTAGTTCAAATCCTAGTCGGCGATTGTCTTTGGATTTGGCACCTGATTTGAAGTAGTCAACCAGGATGTGTATTCCTGCAGAAAGAGACGGTAAGTCTTGTGCAGCTGTATGGGACGAGTTTTTTGTAATCATCGTTCTATTTTAACAGGAGTTAATCAGGGCAGCTGTGCTAAAATTTAGGATTGTGACACTTAGATAATTACTGCAGTAAATCAAACATAAAGGGAGCATCTTTTGACGAATTACAAAGATACGATGAATCTGCCAAAAACTGAATTTCCCATGCGAGCCAATCTAAGCAAGCGTGAACCTGTATGGGTAGATTTTTGGCAAGAAAAAGACATTCATCAGCGTGCTGTTGCGGCGCGCAAGGCAATGGATGCCCCTCCCTTTATTTTGCACGATGGACCTCCCTATGCAAACGGGCATATCCATATGGGTACAGCGTACAATAAGATTCTTAAAGACCTTATTGTTAAGTATAAAACTATGCGCGGTTACTATAGCCCCTATGTTCCTGGCTGGGACTGTCACGGACAGCCTATTGAACACAAGGTGGAGCAGGACTTGGGTCCAAAGCGCATGGAAACTATCACAAAGCCAGAATTGCGTGAACTGTGTCGTGATTATGCTTTAAAGTGGGTAGATATTCAGCGCGAAGAATTTAAGCGTCTGGGCGTGTTGGGTGACTGGGACAATCCTTACCTGACGCTTAATCATGACTACGAAGCAGGCAATGTCGAAGTATTCAAGAGAATGTATCTTGACGGCGTTGTTTATCGTGGTCGCAAGGCAATCCATTGGTGCATGCGCTGTCATACGGCGCTGGCAGAAGCAGAGATTGAATATGCCGATGTAACAAGTCCTTCGCTTTACGTCGCCTTCAAGCTAAACGACATGCCTGATGTATGGAAAGCAGCAGCAGAGCAGGGCGGACAATCCAATCCAGAAGCATCATTGGTGATTTGGACTACGACCCCGTGGACATTGCCCTCAAATGTTGCCGTAGCCTTAGCGGCTGATGCTGCCTATGTGGTATTGCGCGCAAAGGATGGCAATCTGCTTATCTTAGCTAAAGAGCGCGCAGAGGCCATTGCAGAAGTACTTGAGCTTGATGTAGATAACATAGACTATTTGAGAAATGCAGAAGGTGAAGTGCTAGAAATCCTTGGCTTAGAGCTTGTTGATTTTAGCTATCAGCGCCCTATCCCTGAGGCGCATCCTGAACTGCTTGGCCGTATAGTAATAGGTGAGCATGTTGAACTAACTACTGGTACGGGTGCTGTGCACACGGCGCCAGGTCACGGTCATGAGGATTATCTTATGGGGCAAAAGTGGGGACTTGATACCATTATGCCCGTG
>WQVS01000098.1 GCA_009785705.1 Coriobacteriia bacterium | reverse complement strand
TCGAGCAAAGATAACCTCTCTGTTATACTCAATAACGATTAAAGAGGGAGGTCTTTGTGGGACGCATACTTGATGTAAAGCGTGTTCTTTTGAAAGTTTCTGGCGAAGCCCTGATGGGCAACAGGGGTTACGGAATTGACCCCGCAGTTATTGCGTCTTTAGCAAAGCAATTGCGCGACGTTGTTAATGATTATGAGCTTGCAATTGTTGTGGGCGGTGGCAATATTTTCCGCGGTCTTGCGGCTAGTGCCAACGGTATGGACAGAGCTCCTGCAGACTACATGGGCATGCTTGCTACAGTGATGAATGCAGTTGCCTTACATGATGGCTTGATACGTGCAGGAATTGATGCACGTGTAATGAGTGCCATCAACATCCAAGAAGTTGCAGAACCTTATATACGGGGACGTGCTCAACGTCATCTCGAAAAGGGCCGTGTGGTGATTTTTGCTGCAGGTACTGGAAATCCTTACTTTACTACTGATACAACGGCTGCTTTGCGCGCGCTCGAAATTGAGGCAGACTGCGTAATGAAGGCTACTCGTGTAGATGGTATCTTCGATAAAGATCCTCTCAAGCATGAGGACGCAGTAAAATATGATGAACTTAGTTATATTGACGTATTAAATAAGGGTCTACAGGTCATGGACTCCACTGCGATTTCACTATGCATGGATAATGATTTGCCGATTCTAGTTTTCAATATGGAAAAAGAGGGAAACATCAGTCGAGCATTAGCGGGAGACGATGTAGGTACCTTGGTTGGCATCGAGCGCTCTGACGACGCCTAAGCGTCGCACGGGATGACTCACGCGCTTTGCACGTTTTGCCATCCTCCGCACTTATGCCTTCGTTAAAGCATTTAGCTGCCAATTTTGATGAGAGAGGGAACAGTATGATATCGGATATTCTTAGCCACGCAAAAGACCATATGGAGAAGACGCAAAATGCCCTGCAGGCAGAATTCGCTGGCGTGCGCACAGGACGTGCAACGGGCGCGATTTTTGACAAGTTAGTTATTGATGCCTATGGGTCAGAAATGCCCTTGAATCAGCTGGCAAATGTAAAAACCCCTGATGCTCAGACCCTGGTTATTGAGCCTTGGGATAAGTCAACGCTTGCTGCCATTGAAAAGGCTATTATGGCTTCTGATTTGGGTCTATCACCTAACAATGACGGTATGCTGATTCGTATTCCTTTTCCGCCTTTGACAGAAGAACGTCGTAAAGAGCTGTTCAAGCTTTGCAAGGGCTATGCAGAGGAAGCAAAGATTGCTGTACGCAACATCCGCCGCGATGCAAATAGCAAAATTGATCGCCTGAAAAATGACAAAGAAATAGGCGAGGACGAAGCTTTCACCGCACAAGACGAAGTGCAGAAAATAACTGACGCAGCGGTGAAGAAAATTGACGAATCGCTTGCAGGCAAAGAAAAAGATATTATGGAGATTTAAGGGAAGCTCTTTAAGCTCAGATGAATCCTAGCACAAAGCAACTAAAGTGGTTTAATAGCGAGCATGCGCACTCTGCTCTTGCCGCCCTTGATGAAAAGTCACTACCACAGCACATTGCCATCATTATGGATGGTAATGGTCGTTGGGCAAAAAGACAGGGTAAGCCACGTCTGTTTGGTCATAAGGCAGGTGTTGCTAGCGTGCGCGAAATGATTGCATCTTGCGTAGAGCTAGACATCCCTTACCTGACCATCTATTCATTCTCTAGTGAGAACTGGTCACGTCCAGAAGACGAGGTCAGTGGCATCATGAAGCTTTTCGTAGAGGTGCTTACTCGTGAAATCGTTAACCTGAATGCGCAGAATGTTCGCGTAAAGCTAATCGGCGACATAGACGCTCTGCCAGAAAAGACCAGACTTGCTTTTGCGGAGTGCGTCCAATCAACAGCGGCCAATACGGGACTGACGCTAGTGGTAGCACTTAACTACGGTGCGCGCCAAGACATTGTAAGTGCAGTAAAAGCTATCACAAGCGAAGTTCATGAAGGTGATTTAAGTTCGGATGATGTTACATCAGAACTCATATCTTCACGATTGTCTACCTCAGGCATTCCTGACCCTGACTTTATGATTCGTACTAGCGGTGAGACTAGGCTGTCGAACTTTCTTCTTTACGAAACGGCCTACACCGAACTCTATTTTACTGATACCTTATGGCCAGACTTTAACCGCGATGCCTTGCTGGACGCCTTACTGAGCTTCCAGGATCGTAATCGTCGTTACGGAGGACTTTAGCGAATATGACAAAGGCCACTAAGCCAGCATCTGTTGCTATGCAATCTGCCAATTCGGCAGAAGAGCAGTCTGGCAAACCAGAACCTATCAAGCCCACAAAGGGACAGCCAGCTGGCATCAAAAAGACTTCGCTGATTCAGCGCATTATTACAGGTTTTGTTTTTGTGACTGTAGTTTTAATTTGTATTTTTGCAGGTGGTATGTATGGACTCCTTCCTATGCTCCTTGTCATTTTTGCTGTTTTGGGGGTCAGAGAGTTTTGCCGCATCATTAATCCAGATGTGTCAAAAAGCCTTATTGTGATTGGCTCAGTCCTGGCAGCATCAATGCCTGTGCTCACTTTTTATGCAAGCGCGCATGAGGGAAACCTTATCCTAGGAGACGGCATCATGAGGGGAGTAATCCCTCTGTTTTATGTTTTAATCTTTGGACTCGTTGCCTATATGGTCTGGGTAGCTTTGACTCCAGAATCAAAGTTGCGTGATGCTTCCGTAAGCTTTTTTGCTGCTCTGTATCTAGGAATCCCCCTATCTAGTCTTATGCTTATTCGCGGCATGGGAGACGGGGTAGAGGCAGTGGGCATGCTCCTCACTATGACCCTTGTTGTAAGTATTTGGGCGACAGATTCGTTCGCCTATTTGGGCGGCTCACTATTTGGACGCAATAAGATAGCCCCAACAATCTCGCCCAAAAAGTCCTGGGAGGGACTGACAGCAGGTACGCTAGGGGCAATACTGATTTGGTATCTAGCCCCTCTTATCTTTACAGGTAGCGCATCACTGTTTACAGCAATTATTATGGGATTAGTGGTATCAATAGTTTCACTTATAGGCGACCTCTTCCAGTCGCGCATAAAGCGTGAGGCAGGGGTAAAGGACTCTGGAACACTACTACCAGGTCATGGCGGAATACTGGACAGAATAGATTCGCTGCTATTGACGGCTCCCGTAGTGTTTCTAATATTGTTAACAGCGGGAACAAATCTGGGATTACTAGGTTAGCAGCAGCTAAAGTCACCCCAAAACGGAGTAGCTGTAGATATATAGGGGTGACCGCGCGCAGTTGACTACGTCTACACTGCGCTCCGCTCGTCAGAATATTCGCAAGCGATACTACTCGCTTCGCTTGTGTTCCGCAGGAGCGTGGTCTTCGCGACGAGGATGTTTGAAGCACGGCATCCCTATATATCTACAGCTACGGACAATAAAGGTAGACTTTACATGAAAAAGCGCATATTAATATTAGGTTCAACAGGCTCTATAGGAAAGCAGGCTCTACAGGTCGTTGATTTCCACAGTGACAGACTAGAGCTAGCAGGTCTAGCTGCACACTCCTCGGCAGAACTCCTGTCAGAGCAGGCACAGCAATTTGGCCTAGATGACAGATCTTGCTGCCTTACAGCGCGGGATGGCATGGACGCGCTCCTCCGCTTGATTGATGCAACACAGCCTGACATTGTACTGAACGCCCTAGTTGGATCGGCAGGACTTCGTGCAACGATTCACACCTTAGAGGCAGGCTTGACTCTGGCACTTGCCAACAAGGAGTCACTGATTGTCGGTGGGGAACTAGTAACGGCACTAGCACAGCCAGGGCAAATGCTGCCGGTAGATTCAGAACATTCAGCAATCTTCCAGTGCCTGCAATCGGGCAGTCCGCAGGCACTAAAATCGGTATGGCTGACAGCATCAGGCGGTCCCTTTCGTGGTAAAACACGCGATGACTTAGCGAAAGTAAAGGCTGCAGATGCCTTAGCGCATCCCACCTGGAATATGGGACCGAAAATCACGATTGATTCTGCAACACTTATGAACAAAGGTCTTGAGGTCATAGAAACACATCATCTGTTTGACGTTAACTATGACGATATCAAGGTGCTCGTTCAGCCAAAAAGCCTGATTCACTCTATGGTGGAATTTGTCGATGGTTCGACAGTGGGGCATTTGGGTGTTGCTGATATGCGCGTGCCCATTCAGTATGCTTTTTCCTATCCTGACAGATGGCAATCGGTGACTGACCTAAGCGTTGATTATCGTCAGGCAACAGCACTAGAGTTAGACGCGCCTGACCTGGGTACCTTTGGCTGCTTAAACCTTGCCTTCGAAGCAGGCAGGAGCGGAGGAACAGCACCCTGCATCCTCAATGCTGCCAATGAAGTCGCAGTTGCAGCCTTCTTAGAGGACAGAATTGGCTTTCTCGATATAGAAGCGCTAGTAGAGGCTGCGTTATCACACTTTGCTAATGAGATTGCTCCTCTTGCAAGTATCGAGCAAGTTGAAGATTTGGATACACGTGTCAGAGACTATGTAGCACAGCGTTGCAATGCCGTATAATCGGTAGCTATGCTTGATTTATTAGACAGTTTACCAGGGTTTATCCCATCCCTCTTTTGGGGAATTATTACTATTTCGATACTAGTCTTCATTCACGAGGCTGGGCACTATCTTGCTGCACGACTATTGGGTCT
>WQVS01000097.1 GCA_009785705.1 Coriobacteriia bacterium | reverse complement strand
GGTACAATTGCCAGAGCACTTTAATCCCATATAACTTGCATTGCATAGGGAAGGATACAGCATGAGTCAAGCATCACGCTATCTTGATGCCCTTACACACACTATTGGACCGCGCCCGGCTGCCTCTGACACAGAGAGGCAAGCAGCCGAGTGGTTGCAAGATCAATTTACTGAAGTAGGTGTTGCAGCAGAGCTGCAAGATTTTGATGCGCCGCGCTCGCCACAGTCAGCGCGAATGCTTGCCTACGTCGCTACCCCTCTTGCCGTTTTTGGTATTGGGGCAGGCTTCCTAGAGCAAATGTGGGTCATCCACTGGGCTTGCTGGCTAATTCTTGTAACTATTGCCGTGCTTACTCTTCTGGATCTTTACGGACCAAAGGGGCCTGCAGGATTTGTGTCCCTTTTACCAAAGGGACCGAGTCAGAATGTGATAGCAAAAAGTGTCCCTAGCTCGTATTCCCCGGGAGAGACGCCCAAAAAGATAGTCTTAGTGGCACACTATGACACGGAAATGACGAGCCCCTTATCGGGCGAGGCTACGGCCAACCTACAAAGAATAATGCAATCGATAGCTAATGTGGTTGTTGCTACCATGCCTCTCTTGGTTTTGACGATCCTTTTAAACATTGTGTTCCTCAGAACAATTACAACGTGGATTTTTTACA
This sequence comes from Coriobacteriia bacterium, assembly GCA_009785705.1. Classification (GTDB taxonomy): domain Bacteria; phylum Actinomycetota; class Coriobacteriia; order WRKU01; family WQUG01; genus WRBW01. The sequence continues at coordinate 4,179 of WQVS01000097.1, read as the reverse complement.
TCCTATTAGTATTGTGTATTCCAGGAATTGTACTAGCCGTTAACCAGCTCATTGCGCGTCTGACGAATCGCTATTCTCCTGGGGCAAACAATAATGCAAGTGGGGTGGCTGCTCTACTAGTTGCGGCTGGCAAATTGGCTGAAGGCCAACAGGGACATTCGGGGCATACTACGACGGCTGCAGCTGTTAAGTTGGCAGCGGCAGAGGCAAAGGCTTCTGAAGCCGCGCGACAGTCATCAAAGATGCCGGGTGTAGATTATAAGCCTGTTAGTGGGGTTTCAACTCCGCCAGCCCCTCCAGTTCCGCCTGCACCTGTTGCGCGTGGAACGTCGGCTGATGCACCTGTTGATGCTGATACTATGATTTCTTCCAGAGAAGAAGAGCCCTTGATGACGGCCTCTTTCGAAAGTGTCGGTGTGACTGTTGAAGCTAATCCACAGGCAAAGCTAGAAATGGATCCGCCTGCAGCGCCAATCGAGCCCCTGAAAGAAGAACTCCCAAGATCCAGTGCAGCGTCCAGCTATCCAGAGGAAGAAGTACAAAAAGAGCGCTTTGTGGACTTTGAAACAGTAGAGTTTAGCAGCCTTGGCGATGATAGCAAGATTGGGCTAACTACTTCTTATGCAGCACTTGATGATTATGATGCTCAAACTACGTTTAGCGATACTTCTGAACCTGTATTGGGAACAGACATGCTTGATGCAAATGTTATCGGGGCACCTACAGAGGCAATAGATGTAGCTGCACCAGCCCCTGCAAGCCCTGCCAGGGAAAGAGGCGCAAAGCGTAGTGGCGGAAGAGCTTCTCGCGATGAGCGCCCTAGTAAAGATAAGCGCAAGGCAAGGACAGGTAAAGCGAAGAAGAAGTCATTTTTCTCTTTTGGGAAAAAGCATGACGCACACTATGCCGATGATCCTAGCAATTGGTTAGGGCTTGATGATGATTTTAATGCGCGCAAGGAAGGCAAGGCTATAGGCAGTTGGGACAATTTCGGGGAAGGTGCAGATTCCGAAGTTGTAGACTTAAGCGATAGCTTTGCGCCTTTAGGGGGCAGCGGTGGTCCAGAAGACCCTTCTCTCTCTGCATCAAACGAAGGAGTTGTAGACTTGACCGACAGCTTTTCTCCTCTGGGGGGAGCTGCCGGCGAAGACGATGACCATTTCTCCTGGAAGGGTGGTTTTGCCGGAGATGACCCCATCGAAGATACTGACTATGCCTCTGCAGAAGCAGCCCGTATTCGCAAAAAAGTTCTTGGCTCACTTGATGTCGAGCTCAAAGAGAAGGAAGTATGGTTTGTGGCGACGGGCGCCCATTATAGTGAGCGTGCAGGCATTAGGGCTTTCATGAATGACTACGGGGATGAGCTGCGCGGGGCCCTCTTTATTAATATTGCTGCGGTAGGCGCAGGTGATTTGCATTGGTCAACAAAAGAACGTTATGGGATGACTCAGCAAAGTAGTGCCCGCTTGACGAGCATGCTGCGCAGAATGTCGCGCGAATCGCAGTCTCGTATTAAGCCCTGGAAAAAGCCTCTGATTAGTGAGGCTGGACCTATTCTTGCTGCAGGCAGGAAGGCAGTTACTCTTATCCGGCTAACAGATAAGGGAATTCCCTTTGCTCTTGCCTCGCAACAAGACACAGCTGCACGTTTAGATGGAAGCAAAATTGATGAGGTCGCCGACTTAGCATGTAGCATTATCAGAGAAGCAAGCTAGAAAGCATCTGGGGAATAGAGTACAGTATATGCGCTTTTTGCAACGCCTAAAACGCAGCTTCGTCATTGCGAAGCGCCAGCAACTTACGCAAGATGACGTAAACGCTCTGCGTGAAAATCAGCAAAGAGTGTCGCTTATTATCAGTGCCCGCTGGCTTATGATTGTGCTGTTTGCTCTGTTTTCGATAGCAGGGGCAGCTGTGTTTTGGGCAGAAGCTAGCATTGCAGAACTATTAGGCAGCATCATCTTTCCCCTCAATGCCCTGGTTCTTGTAATCGTCTATAACTTTGTTTTCACGAAACTAAACTCAATGCTGTCAAACATTTCAGTGGCCAGCATGCTGCAACTAGTCTTTGACGTGATAGTTGTGACTGTGCTGGTCTATTTCTCTGGTGGGGTTGAGTCATGGTTTTGGGTAGTGTATTTGCTCATACTGTTTGCGGCAGCACTTATTAGCCAGAACGCGTCCAAAATCTGGGCTCTTGCACTTTTCATCTGTGCGATGCTCATGGCAGTCCAGTGGGGGGCGTTCTTTGGACTCATCCCTTATCAGCATCTACCTTTTGCTACAGGAGTTGAATGGTATTCTGCCCAGTTCGTGCTTATGCGCAGCCTTTGGCAAGTATCAATGATTCTGGGTACAGCACTCATTGCGAGCAATGGGGTGAATTGGTTATTGAATCTAGTGTCTTACTCTCGCGAATCGCAGCTTATTGATGTGCGCACGGGACTGTACTCTCGTGCTTTCTTGCTGCGCACACAAGAGATCGAGGCCCATAGGGCTTTGCGAGATGGGCGCTCTCTGCACCTTATGCTTATAGACATTGATGACTTTGCTGCGATTAATTCTCGCTTTGGTTTTGAGAAGGGGGACACTGTTATCAAGCAGCTTTCTGCTCAGCTGCAAAGCGAGCTACTTGCTTTTGACAACGACTACCCTTATAGCTCTAATATTGCTGCACGCATTAGTGGGGAGGAGTTCGCCCTGCTTCTTAGCGAGAACAGTAGTGAAAGCCATTTGCGCTCTGAGAACCTTAATGTTGGCTTGAGTGTTGAAGATGTTGCGGGCTTCGCACAGCACCTCTGCAGTACTATTGCTGAGACAGAATATGACGGTGTCTCCATTACGGTTTCTATTGGGCTTGCGAGTCTTCCGCTTGACACGCTTGATCCTGATGAGCTGGGAGACCGTGCCGACGAAGCACTTGCCCGAGCCGTATCACAGGGCGGGGGATGTGTTGCTGTACCTGCAGTAAGAGACCTAGAGGTTGCCTTCAATGCAGAGCTCTCCTAATGCGTCCCCTAACTTGAGCCCTGAAGAGCGCACTAGCCTACGTTATAGATACCAGGGTCAGGCAGGCTTTGATGCCAGTAAGACCATGGCTTCTTCAAAGACGACAAAGCAAGCGGATGGCAGTAAGACCTTTGCCCCCGAGAAGCCCCTTACGGCAGCAGACAAAATAGAGAAGGCACAAAAAAGTACGAACATGGTTGACCGCCTTAACAAGGCTCTTGATAGTTTTGTGCCAGAGCAAAAGAGACGTTCTTTTTGGGGCATAGCTGCTACGGTACTCTTTGCCTTTGTGCTGGTGATTGGCAGTTTAGGTTCAGCTTTGGCCCTTGTGGCTTTTACTCCTACCAATGCAGAGCTCATCGCTTTTGCCCATGCAGATTTTAGTCCAGAAGAAATCAAAGCACGGCAAATTGTGGCAGCCGAAATACTTCACTATACGATAGCCTTGCCCTTTGAGCCTGTAGCAGATATTGAAATCAGTCAAGAAGACTTAGACACCTTGCGCCAGTGGAGTCTAGGGGAATACGAACTTTGCCATTTGACAGATGTCCGAATACTGCTGGGAAATTCCTTGTTGCTCAGCTTTACTATCACGATTGTATCGGCAATCATTATCACCCTTACAAGAAAAACACAGTTTGCCCGCCACAGCTTACTTGCTGCAGGCATTGTCTGTCTGGCGATACCCATAGTTTTGGGTTTCTTCCTTCTCTTTTTCTTTCAGCCGACTTTTGTGCTGTTTCATGAGATTTTCTTTCCGCAAGGAAACTGGCAATTTTCTCCAGAAACTCTACTCATATCAACCTTGCCAGAGAGATACTGGCAGGCAGCAGGCCTGCTTTGGATGGGACTGTTTATGATTAATGGGTTTATTCTTACGACTTTATCACGCTTTTGCGGGAAAATGCATACATGGAGCGTGACAAATGACTAGTTTCATGGCAGTATATGAGGGTTAGCTTTAAGCCTAACCACTGAAAAGGGTCGCCGTGCTTCGCTTAAATCGGGTACTTCGACCAAAGAGAAAATATAGGAGGCAAGTAACATGGCAGAAGCATATTGCGTAAAGTGCAAAGCAAAAAGAGAAATGACTGATGCTAAAGAAGAAACAATGAAGAATGGTCGTCCGATTCTTAAGGGTAAGTGCCCAGAATGCGGAACTACTATTTG
>WQVS01000096.1 GCA_009785705.1 Coriobacteriia bacterium | reverse complement strand
TGACTGTAGTAGATTTTCACGCTTTCCTGCTTTGCGAGGAAGGAATCCCCCAAAATAGTAAGCATGTGCAGGTAACCCGCTAATTGAGAGGGCTGCTACAGCGGCACTGGGACCTGGTATGGTTACTACTTCAAGATCGGCATCAAGGGCTGCATCTACCAAAGGCATTCCTGGGTCAGAGATGACCGGGGTACCCGCATCGCTGACGAGAGCTACGTCCTTGCCCTGTACTAGAAGCTCAAGGATTTCTGGAATCTTGCGCTCGCTCGTTTTATCGTCAAAGCGACGCAAGGGGGTATCTATCTTAAAGTGATTAAACAGACGGCGCGAAACACGGGTATCCTCGCTATAAGCAAAGTCAACAGCACACAGAACATCTACTGCACGTGGGGTCATGTCGCCTAAGTTGCCGATAGGCGTTGCCACTACAGAGAGTACACCAGAGGTGCAAGCCTGACGTTGCGGTTCAAGACTGGTCGCTTGACCCCGAGTATCGGAGGCACTATTTGAACTCATGTCTTTTTACCCAATGGTGCGCAGGCGATAATTTTGATTACCGAGGCCTAGCTTTTCTGAATAGCGCATCGCCATTGCTGGTTCGACTCCGTGGATTGCTTCGAACTTCTCCTGACCAGCCTTTAGGTCTTCTCCCCGTGAACCTGTAGCCCCTAGAGCTTGCTCAATTAAGTCAACTGAAGCCTGGTCAACTGCCACAGGGTCACAGCTTACTAAGATGCCGATGTCAGGAACAATGGGTGCGTCAGAGAAGGACCAGCAGTCACAGTCAGGGGTGATATTTGTCAGGAAATTCAGATAGAGAACTTTGTTAGGCGCAAAGGTTGATAGTGCCCCTGCAGCATGTTCGACAGTCTTTTCTAAGAAATCTTGTGGAGAAGTCTCCCAGTTAATCTCTATGGCGTTGTAAGCACAGGCTGCCAGACATTCACCACAGCCATTACAGTTTTCTTCATTAATATGTGCGTAGCGTGCACCCGTAGCGCCCTGCTGCATCTCTACACATTGTGGCTGACACCAGTCAACACAGCGTGCGCAGGCAGTGCAATTGTCAACGGTGACGCTGGGTTTGATGCCAGAATGCATGCGCTGCTTTGCGCTGCGCGAGCCTAGACCCATGCCGACATTCTTCAAGGCTCCACCAAAACCTGCTTCGCCGTGCCCTTTGACGTGGCTGATAACAACCATGGCATCAGCGTCAACGGCAGCACTGGCAATACGCACAGATTCAAAGTGAGTTCCGCCTTCAAAGGGCACTTCTATGGAATCGCGACTAATCAGGCCATCAGCAATCACAATGGGTGCGCCCACTGACGAATAGCCAAAGCCGTTAGCAATCGCAAGCTCTGTGTGGTCAATTGCATTTTGGCGCTTGCCTGAATAGAGAGTATTTGTGTCAGTCAAAAAAGGTTTTGCCCCCAATTCTTTTGTGCGGCTTACTACGGTGCGCGCATAGAGTGGGCTGACAAATCCCGTATTTCCCTCTTCCCCAAAGTGAACCTTTATCGCAACACGTTCATCTTCTTGAATCATGTTGTCGATACCGGCACGTGTCATTGCTAGGTTAATACGGTCTAGCAGGGACCGTTTGCGCTGAGTGCGCAAGGGAATGAAGAAGACGTCACTGCTGGCACCAGATCTTTCTTCGCTGTGGGTAACAACCTCTGTGTTGCCTAGCAGCTTCACTGCACTGCGCTCGGAAGATTTCACAAGTGAATCTTCACTCACTTCGTTTGTGTTGCCTAGCAGCTTCACTGCACTGCGCCCAGAAGATTTCACAAGTGAATCTTCACTCACTTCGTTTGTGTCATCAAGGCTAAAGAGGGTAGGGGTGTCTGCTGTGGCACTAGCTTCAGAAGACAAAGGTAGTGCAGTTTGCTCATCATCCCCTGAGGCGCCTTCATCTTTGGAGGCGTCTGCTTCGAAATCGGGGGTCATGGTAGAAAGAGGTCGCACTCTCTCGCCGTCTACTACCAGTTTTGCAACATCGAGACTAATGGGAATCTGTCTATGGGCAGCAAACATTGCAATGTTGATGAGTTCGCTTTTCAGGCGAGGTTCTGTGTCAAAGCGCTCTGCAAGAAAATCAAGAACGTCCTGCGGAACCTCAAAGCCTTCGCGAGCAGCCTTATCGCGCAGAATCAGCTCTCTGTCTTCATGTGTGCTAAGAGACATACTTACTCCTTAGGGGATTCTCAGTTGTGGGCTTTTTTGCGGAATCGGATAAATACTAGAAAGCCTACCATTACAGCAATTGCCGCTGCTACCACTGCAACAGCAGTAAGTAGGCCTCCGCTCATGGTTGGCTGGTTGTGGCGTGCGGTAACTTCTGGTGGGGCATATACGATTTCTGCTGTGTAGCGTTCGCCCCCTTGCGCCTCATGGAAGTCCATAGCAAAGGCAGGATCACCTGTGGGTCCCATGCCTAAGAATTCAACGTTTACAGAGTCGCGGGCAGCACTTCCTGCGGGCAGGAAGGCAGCTAGGCGCAAGATTTCTACATCGTGAAGGGGTGCATAGCTAATGCTGATGACATGGTCTCCGTCGGGCAAGGATTGAACGGGGAAGGCGAAGGCTTCTCCCCAGAAATAGTGTTCAATTTGGATGTCATAGGAATCTGTAAGCACTGCCGTATAGATTTTCTGGTCCCCCTCAATATGGACATGGTAGTCTTCAAATTGGGGAGATTCGGGGGAGACCCCTTCAGGAGGCACGGGCCCAAACCAGAAAACATTAGCAGCCTCAGGAACGGCAACCTGTATTAGTGCAGGTAGTTCGACTTCGTTAGGGTCAAGCATCCCCCAGACAGCTGCAGTATATCCGTCGGGTGCACGAAACATTTTGTACTGAATAAGGCGAAAATGAGAGACGTCTTCAGGATTGATGTCGGGGGGTGACAGGGACGGCTCAGTTTCGGAGGCATAGGCAAGTGTGGGCTGCATTGCCTGCAGATCAAAGGGAGGATTTACACCTAGTAGTGCTCCTCCGCCCAGTAGCAGAAGGAGAGCAGCCAAGCAGATAAGGATGCGCTGTTGCATCGAAGGCAATACTGCACATTCCTTGGTGTGAAGCCTGCTAGTATGGTGCTTAGTTCTCGTCATCATATTCGTACTCATCCTCATCATCAAGGTATTCGGCGAGAGCAGTGGCTCTACGTTGGCGGGCAATGAAGAAGAAGGCTCCTGCAGCAACGGCGGTCAGTGCAAGCACCCCTAAGGTCATAAGTAAACCCTGGTTGAGGTTACCAGCACCCTGACGGGCGATTGCTGCTGGGGGGCCATAGCTGAGCACTCTTTCATAGGTGTCGCCACCAATGATGTTATCTATCCGTGTCATGTACAGAGGCTCGTCTGTTTGTGGAGCAAAACCTACATTTGTAAAGCTGGGATCTGCGACATCGCTGTCCTTTGGCAGATAGGCTGCCATGCGCATAACTTCGGCATCATGCAGGGGGGTATAACTAAGAAAGTATCGATGTTCCCCGTTGCCCAGCGCCTCGAAGGGGTCATCTTCTAGAAGGTATTCGATTTGAATAACATGTTCATAGGTGATTGCGGCGTAGATATCAAAGTCACCTTCGGTTCGCAGGGTATAAGGTTGCGGGAAGCTGCGGTCGTCTTCTCTGGGACCGCCGCTGATTTCCCCAAACCAGAGAATCTCTGATCCAGCAGGAATTGCTATTTCAAAAGTTACTGGTAGCTCTGTGTCTGTGGGGAGTCTTCCGCCTATTAGTGCTGCGTAGCCACCGGGTGATCTAAATATTTTGTATAGCAGCTCTTCAATTTCTGCGATTTCACCGGAAGCAGTGGCGTCTTCAGTTTCGGTTTCTGCAAAGGCTATAGCAGGAATTGTTGTGCTGAGCAGAAGTGCTACTGCTACAAGGACAGCCAAAAAGAAAGGAGCAATAAGGCTCAAGACAGAAGTCTTGAGCCTTTGTATATAAGATAGAGATAAGAGTAAATTCATTGGACGAACTTTCAGTCAGAGTCTATTAGTGCTTTGTGATGGGAGAGGTTGTGGGTTTTTCATCGGCCTCGGTTTCATCGTCAACGTCAGCGTCATCCTCCTCTTCCTCTTCTTCTTCGTAGTAATCATCATCGTTGTTGGCATTCTTCTTCATTCCGCGTGCAAAGAGGAAGAAGACGACACCTGCGACTAGAACGAGTACTGCGACAAGCCCAAAGACAACAACATCGGACAAGTTTGAGACGGCAGATCCGCCAGCAGTAACTGTGTAGGTAATCTCTGTAGAGAAAGTCTCACCAGCAGTAGCGTCAGTAAAGAGGCGGGCAAAGGCAGGTGCACGCTCTTCAGTAGTTTCTCCTGGACCAAAGCCCATGAACTCGATGTCTGGTGCTAGCACGGCCCCTCCTGGAGGCAACGCTGCTGCAAGCCTTAGTTCGCTCACATCATGCCAAGGAGTGTATTCCAGGGCAACTGTTGGGCCATCAGGGCCTTGAGTGAAGGGATTTTGGTTTAGACGGTATTCGATTTGCATGTCGCGATAGGTTGTCATGATTGCTGTGTAGATATCAAATTCGCCCTCAGTGCGGCGCATATCTTCCAGTTCACCAGGGAACCTAGGGTCTTGTGTTGGATCCCCAGTGGCACCTACTTCGCCAAACCAGAATACAGGCGACCCTGTTGGAACAGCAACTTCAATGGTTGCAGGTAGGGGAGTATTTTCTGCCAGTGTTCCGCCCACGATTACAATCCACTGGTTATGGGACTGCATAACCTTGTAGATAAGCGACTCAAAGGGGACGATTTCTCCGTTAAGGCGCGCTTGTGGCATATCTTCAGGATCAATTTCAGCACTAATGGCTGCGATGCCAGAACCTTCTAG
>WQVS01000095.1 GCA_009785705.1 Coriobacteriia bacterium | reverse complement strand
GTACCAGGGGCATTTGCCTTACGTAAAGCTACTTGTGAGTCTCCCTCACTGATAACTACTTCTGCTACTCCAGAAGCATCAAGAGCCTTGATTAGGGTCTCAATATGACGTACGTCCATAGTTTCTTCGTCCTCTCTGTCTACATTTGCTTCATCGCCGGTCATAAAGACCTTGTCTTCAACGTCTCCGTGGTGCCTTTCGAGATAGGCACGCGCTTCATTTGGGAAGAGTGCATACATGAGCACATCCTCTTCACTTTTCGCCAAATCGCCAATCTCTTCTTCGACCTCTGCATAAGTCGTTGTAACTAATGAACCAGGGGCAACACTAGGGTCTAGTGGCTGCTTGCCGCTGTCCTTGATGACCTTAGCCAGCACATCTTCATCAATAGCAGCTGGCGGCAGGCCATAGTAACCCAAGACATAGTCGCGCATTTCTTGTGGAATGATACTCCAGCGCTTACCTGTCAAAACATTGAGCACTGACTGTGTTCCCACAATTTGGCTCATAGGAGTAACGAGTGGAGGATAACCCACTTCTTTACGTACTTTTGGAATTTCTTTCAGTACCTCTGGTAGGCGCTCGCTTGCGTTTTGGATTTCAAGCTGGCTGACCAGGTTTGACATCATGCCACCAGGTACCTGATGCGAGTAAACTTCTAGAGACAGCAGAGAGGTTGTGCCACGTTTATAGCCTTTAGCTATACGGACACCTTCCCAGTATTCTGCAACCTCAATCATCTTATCGAAGTCGAGACCTGTGTCATACTGCGTGTCACGTAGTGCTGCGACTAGAGTCTCTCCTGCTGGCTGGCTATTACCAAAGGCCAGAGCCACCGCTGCTGTGTCAATAGTGTCAGCACCAGCCTCAATGCCCTTGAGATAATTCATGGGAGCCATGCCGCCAATGTAGTGGCAGTGCAGTTGAACAGGTAGACCAACTTCTTTTTTGAGTTTCGTTACCAGTTCTTCAGTCACGTAGGGAGTCATCATGCCTGCCATGTCTTTACAGGCGATGCTGTGTGCGCCCAGTTCTTTGAGTTGCTGGGCGTATTCTACAAAAGAATCAATACTGTGGACAGGGCTTATGGTGTAGCTAATAGTGCCCTGGAAATGTCCCCCAACATCAAGGATTGCTTCTGCTGAAGACTTGACGTTGCGGATATCGTTGAGTGCATCAAAGACGCGGAAAACTTCAAGTCCATTACGGTACGACGCTGCAGTAAAGCGGTGAACTATTTCATCTGAGTAGTGCTTATATCCTACAAGATTTTGTCCGCGAGTAAGCATTTTAAGAGGAGTTTTTGGAGCATGCTTTTTGATAGTGCGCAGACGTTCCCAGGGATTTTCGTCAAGAAAGCGCAAGCAGGTATCGAAAGTTGCGCCGCCCCAGGCTTCCATGGCCCAGTAGCCAATGTCATCCATTTTTGGAAGAATAGGAACCATGTCACTGGTTTCCATACGAGTAGCCCACAAAGATTGGTGGCCATCTCTTAGAGTAGTGTCCGTTATTTGGATAGGTCTCATGTATCACCCTTTCCTTGTCAAATGCCGCAATTGCTCTGCATAGATTTTTGGTATTAACCTACAAGTTTAGCAAAAAGACTGCAGGTCGCCAATAGCTTAGCTGCTTCATTTATTCAATTTCATACTGCGGCTTTAATGTTCACTTAACTAGCATTTAGCTATCATTTAGCCTTCCCTTAACACTGGCTTAACCAGAGCTTTATCAAGTTTTAATCTTCATTTGCTATCTTAGTTTAGATCTTGATATAAATAATGAAAATTGAAGACCTCACAGAAGGGGTGGTGACAAATGCCTGTTGTAGATTTTGTACACAATTCTGCTACAATTGTGGCACACAAGAAAAGAGGTGAACATATGCCACAAATCAGACCTATAAGAGATTTGCGCAATACTGCTGAAATCTCAGAACTATGTCACAGCTCAGAAGAGCCCATTTTTATTACAAAAAACGGATATGGAGATATGGTTATTATGAGCATGAAAACATACGAACAAAACATGGCACTGGTTGATATATATGAAAAATTGGCAGTTGCTGAGCGACAAATTCAAAAAGGAGAACTTCTAGATGGTGACTCTGTTTTTGCAGACCTAAAGGCAAAACATGCAAGCTAGATATAAGCTCAAAATTACTCCTGCAGCAGCTAGTGACCTTGATGCAATAGATACATACATCTCAGAGGAGCTGCATGCCCCTACGGCTGCACAAAAGCTAATTGAAAAATTTGAAAGCAACTTCAATTCACTCTGTGATATGCCCTACCGCTGCGAATTGTCTCGAAATGAAATTCTGAAAGCAAAGGGTTATCGGAAACTACTAATAGACAATTATGTAACTCTATATCTAATCAACGAGACCCTAAAGATGATCATTATTGCTCGCGTCTTTTATGGCGCAATGGATTACGAAAAATACCTCTAGGTCGATACTGGTTTGTATAAACTTTAGCACGAACCTTCCTGTGAAATTTTCAGCTGACCCTTACTATTCCCAGACAGTTATTACGTAGCCGTCGCGATTATCGCTTGATAGAGTGAATTCACTGTTGCTAGGCAGATGCAGTATGCCATCAATGGCTGCATCGTGCACAATCCTGTATCGTCGATTATTGAACTCTATACTGATGCCTTCTTGTTCCTGCAATTTATGAAGGTATTCCTCTAAAGTTAAGTCCTTTGACCACATGTAGTAGGCATGAGGATTCCCAACATAACGGAAGTGCCAGGGCTCAAAGGCAATGCCTGTGATATCACTCTTTCCCTCTGGATAGCGCAGTATCAATCCGTAACGCCAGGAGTTATCAACTAACCATTGCTCGCACTCTGATGTTCCATCAAGCTGTTCGGAAAGTGAATATCCGCCCTGCATTTGTTGGGTCGGCACAATGTCTATGGCAAGACCCGTATGATGCTCACTGTGCCCAGCAGGCAGCAAAAAGTCACTGCCCTGACCCTGGTCGTAAAGAGAAGACTGATGAGTATAATCACGAAAGCCGCTTATGACATGGAAGGGTCCGGCTCCTGCAATTTGTGCAGAATCAAAGAGTTGCGCAAGAGCAAAGTAGGCAGATGCATGCAAAGCAATATCTTCATGAGCAACGGGAACTGAGGAAACGTCTTGCATGTCAGAACGCTCTGGCAGGACAGCAAGGCGATGCTGTCGATTTACGAGTTTTAGATAGCCCGACTCCCCCAAATTTCCAGACACCGCAGGAAGATCAAAAATGATTGATTCTCTAGCGAAGGGGCCATCCATAGAGGGCTCAGACGAAGGTGTAGGTATCATCCAGACTGCTAAAGCAACAATAGCGACCGCGACTACAGCAAGACCAGGAAAAAGAATTTTTTTGGATGTGAGGTCCAGAGGAAGCTTTGTCTTTGAGCGTCGTTGAGAGTGTGAACGCAGCTTCAGGGACGGCATCGGGACATCAGAACGCTTCCGAACGCGAGGCTTAACAGTCCTGCTACGAGCCTTACTACGGCGAGCATTCCTTCTGTCTCTGCGAGAAACAGTCGGCTCGACCTTCTTGTCATCATCTACCCAGGCATCATCTGCCCAAGAGTCATCAGTGATTCGCTTATTGCTCCGCCTAGTCAAGCACTACCCTCCCCACAGCAGCAAATGCCTTAGAAACTTCTACATTTGTCGTATTAATATACCACAACTTCCCTTATTCACTTTGACTAAGTGAAGTCCTTCGTCTTTCTTGGCGCATTCTGAGCCGTAGTCCAAGGTATATGAGTGGTGATGGGACAAATGCTGCCAAGAGGAATGCGAGATACTCGGCATGCGCACTGTTAGTAATTTCAAGAGGAAAGATAAGCATAGTTGTCACCATGTACGCAGGAAAATTAACGAAGGAAAGAAGTCCCACTGCAGTATCTGAGGGTGTACTCACTACAATGAGAACAGTTGAAATCACCGCCAACAATAAAGCCAAGACAAATACAGACAAGAAATTGTTCTTTGGGAGCACCCGTAAAATAAGATAACCAAATACTGCATATCCAACTACTGAAAGCAGAAAAAGGATAGCAATAGGATTAAAGCTTTGAAAGAGTGAAGCAAAGACAATCCCCAAAGCACCAAGTAGAGTCATAAGGACGTGAATCAGGACAGTACGGCCAACGTTTGAAAAGAAATGACCTCTATAACTATGGAAATTGTTGCTATTCCCCACTGAGCCCCTCCATGCTGAGCTTCTTAAGCGTCATGCCCAGTGACAATGCCAGAGGCGGTATAAAGGCAGCAATTATTGCGCTTATGATCTGTATGTAATAATGCGCTGAAGGCAGAGAATCCTGAAAGAATGATGCGAAAATCATAGAAAAAGCAGGCATCCAAATATTAAGAGCTGCACCAAAGATTAGAAACTCTTCACCTCTTGAAGTAAACAAGCTAGCAAGAAACAGGGAAACTAAGATTAAGAGCAGAAACAATACGGCAACTGAAAATAAGGGAGACTTCTCACTCGGACGTAAGTGTCGGTACCCCATCCAGGCATATAGGGCAAAGCACAAAATCCAAAGAGCTCCTATGGCAGAAAGGAAGAAAAATACAGAAAGGGCAAAGAGAGGAATCATAAGTGCATGAATTGCAATTGCGCTAAGGTTATTAACAAGTATCACATTTGTTGAACCTTCTACGGATTTCTTGTCAGTTTTAGGAATACTACTTCCTCCTTCCAAGCTTGCATCAAATTTCTGCAATTTAAGTATGCAATTGTTTTATGAAGTGAGCAAGCGTATAACGGTGTGCATAAATCACTCACGCTCTAAACTCAACTTTCCCTTATATAGCCTATAGCTAACATCTGATTGTGCTGCAATAACAGTAGAGTGTGTTACTACTATTACACACTTGTTATGTTCTTTAGCTAATTTCTTAAAAATATCTATAAGTTCTGTTTCCATCTCTTCGTTTAAGTTTCCTGTAGGTTCATCAGC
>WQVS01000094.1 GCA_009785705.1 Coriobacteriia bacterium | reverse complement strand
GACAGGTGGCGAACCACTGCTGCGCGATGATATTTGGGACATTATTGATTACTGCCATGAAAAGGGTGCTATGCCTGTAGTAGGTACTAACGCTACGATGATTACTCCAGAGATTGCAGAAAAACTGGCGAAGCATGGTATCCCGCGCATATCGGTATCTATTGATTTCCCCACTGCTAAAGAACATGATGAATTCCGTGTCATGCCGGGCTCTTTTGAGCAGGCAGTAGAGGGCATCAAGAATGCAAAGGCTGCTGGTGTAGGTGTGCAAATTAACACTACGGTCACAAAGCACAATGCAGATTGTCTGGAGGAAATTCATCAGCTGGCAGAAAGCTTGAACGTGGATGCTTTCCATATCTTTATGCTTGTTCCAACGGGGCGCGCAAGCGATCTAGCCGAACAAGAGCTTAGCCCAGAACGCTATGAAGAGGTGCTAACCTGGGCCTATCATCGTCAAAAAACGAGCGAGATACACTTTAAGCCAACCGATGCCCCGCATTACTATCGCATCATTCGTCAGCTGGCACGCGCAGAAGGTCGCGAGGTTACTGCAGAAGAGTACGGACTTGACGCTATGACACGTGGTTGCTTGGGCGGAATAACCTTCTGCTTCATCAGTCATATTGGTGACGTTCAACCTTGTGGCTACTTCGACATGCAGTTGGGCAATGTTAAAGAAGAGACCTATGCGGATATATGGACAAACTCCAAGGTGTTTAACGACTTGCGTGACTACTCGAAGCTCAAGGGTAAGTGTGGTGCTTGCGAGTTCCGTGGTGTTTGTGGAGGTTGTCGTGCGCGCGCCCTAGAGGCTACAGGAGGCGACTATCTGGCAGCAGAACCTTATTGCAGCTATATTCCTTCACGCTGGAAGGGCGAGACCTATGATTTAACAGGTGATGGCGCTACGCAGGCAGGAGATAGCATTTAGATGGCGGCACAACAGGCTACATCTTTGCATGCTGTTATCTTGGCAGGGGGCAGCGGTACACGCTTCTGGCCTTTATCGCGCGAACAGGCACCGAAGCAGATGCTTAAGGTCTTCGGCCCTGACTCTCTATTGATATCCGCGCTGAATCGTGCAGAAGAAGTCATTGGATCTGAAGGGAAAGTGCATATAGTCGTAGGCGAATCCTTGGTTGATGAGCTGCACAACCACATACTCTCTCATCAAAAGTGGGGGAGTATTCCCATTAACTACATCATTGAGCCTGCAGCAAAGAATACAGCACCCGCATTGGCACTAGCTGCTGCTGTGGTAGAGGTGCAAGATAGCCCTCAGGCCACTATTCTTATGCTGCCCTCAGACCATCTAACAGAAAATGGATCGCGCTGGGTTGAGACAATGACAGCTGCAGTTGAAGCAGCGCAGGATGGAAGCTTGGTCACTGTTGGCTTACATCCCACAGCGCCAGAGACAGGATTTGGTTACATTCAGGCAAGTATACAGTCGTCATCTGCAGCGCCAGAAGTAGAGCGCTTTGTAGAAAAGCCTAATCGTGAAACGGCTGCAAAGTATCTGGCAGAAGGTAATTATTACTGGAATTCAGGCATGCTTGTTGCTCAAGCAGGCGCGATTCTCTCAGAACTTGAGCTTGCGCAGAGAAATCATCCCTATGCAGATGCGGCAGCAGGCAATAAGGATATGGTTGTCACAGCTAAAGCCTTGGCGCAAAATCCTGCAGATAAGTCTGCCATTGACACTTTTATTCACCTAGCAAAAGAGCCCTTTGATAAAGCTGCACTTGAGTTGTCAGCCAGAGTAAGGGTAGTCCCTACGGCATTTGACTGGTCTGATGTTGGTTCTTTGCTTGCACTGGAAGCCCTGCAAGAAGCCAATGAGCAAGGAACACGTGTCATGGGGCAAGGCGTTGATGTTGATTCTATAAATACACTTAACTACAGCTCAGGACGCCTAGTCGCTACACTGGGCTTGACTGACACAATAGTTGTTGACACAGAAGATGCGACTCTGGTAGCAGCAAAAGACCGTGCTCAAGATGTGCGCCTTATAGTAGACGAATTGCAACGACGTGGTGCACCAGAAACAAAGCACTCACAAACAAGCCTACGACCCTGGGGCAGCTGGACTATGTTGACGCGTGGTATTGGCTATCAAGTTAAAGAAATTGAGGTCTTGCCTGGCGCAAGCCTTTCTCTGCAAAGACATCAGCATCGTAGCGAGCATTGGATTGTCATAGAGGGAACTGCTCAAGTTGAAGTAGACGGTAGGCTACACACTGTCTTCCCGGGGCAATCAACCTTTATTCCTGTGGGCGCACTCCACCGCCTATCGAATGACGGCGACACCTTGTTGCGTGTCACCGAAGTTGCCGTGGGCGACTATTTAGGCGAAGATGATATTGAGCGTCTTGATGATAAGTATGATCGATAAGTAGAGCAAAGAAGGGGAAGTAAGGATGATAATGCGATGAAATTTAGTCTGCGCCCTTTGGCTCTTTGTGTCGCGGCTTTTTTCGCTACAGCCGTGCTTTGTATGGCAGCACTCTTTTTGAGCGGCTTTATTCCTGCTCAAACAATTGAAGACTCGATACGTAGTGATTATGCAGAAATTGAAGCTCGCGGGGATTATCCTGTCACTATCTCAGGGACACCAAAATATCGTTACGATGGCTTTACTGATGGCATAATGCTTATGCAGGCTATTCCTTGCGAACAGCGTACAGCTTTAGACAATATGGTGTTGGCTCCCTATCATGCCATTGGGGACGGAACTCCTGGCGGGGATGGAACAGGGGGAATTTCTCCAACGCAAGCTCTACTTAATTTGCTTGATGACCCTGACACTGAACAACAACGCACCTACGTCTTGTACTGGCACGGTTATGTAGTTCCTCTGCGCATATTACTGACAGTTTTATCACCTATGAACCTTATTGTGCTGAATTGCGTTATATTTGCTTTGCTAGCAGCACTGGTTTTTGAGGCTTTCAGACGCACAGGTGGATTAGCTAGTGGTATTGCCCTTATTGTGGCATTACTTGCGACCTTTTCCTGGATTGCGCCCTTGGGCTTTCAATTCTTTACTTCGTACCTAATTGCATTTTTAGCGACCTTGGTGCTGTACTGGATGTTGCAGCGAAGCAAAAGGCATCAATGGATACTTCCTTTCTTCTTGGTAGTAGGTGTACTGACGGTATTCTTTGACTTCCTGACAACACCACTGCTAACCTTCTTGCTGCCTTTAGCACTTTATCTGCTGTGGAGTATTAGGGTTCGCGAAGAGCAGTCACTGATGAAAACTGTTTCAGCTGGCGCAGCTTGGCTGGTGGGCTACGCAGGTTTCTGGTTTACGAAATGGCTCATTACGGGTGCACTTTATAGCTTTGAGCATGCGAACAGTGAATTCGCCCATGCGCTTACACAGAGAAGTGGTATAGAAGAGGGAGGAATCTCTTACCGCTTTGCAGCGATTTATAATAACCTCTACCAATTATTTGCAGCACATCCTGATGGAACACTTCACATGACTGATTTCTTTGCAATAGTTGCTCTTACCCTTGTTTTACTTGCCGTGATTTGGTGGCTCTTATTTAGATTCTCAGGCACATCAAAGGAACAACTTAAGCGTGCGCTACCTATGCTGCTGGTGGTTGCAGGTCCTTATGTGTGGTACTTCGCTGTGGCGCATCATTCAACCTTTCACAGTTGGTTTACCTACAGGCTGCAGACAGCATCAGTATTAGCGATAATTCTATTCTTTGTAATCTCTATTGATTGGAGAGGCCTAGTATCTGATGCGCGCAGAACTGCAGAAGAAGCGCAGGAGGAGGCTTCCCATGCCTAAGGTCTCTAAGTCTGACACTCTGTCCTCTGAGGAATCTGGAGTACAGGCCATTATCGAAAAAGAAGCCTTACGTGTAGCCGTGTTATTGCCCTGCTATAACGAGGCTCAGACCATTGGAAGCACAATTGCTGCTTACAAAGAGTTGTTGCCGACAGCTACAATATATGTTTATGATAATAATTCGACTGATGATACTGCTGATGTTGCGTTGGCAGCAGGAGCTATCGTAGAAAAAGAATATCGCCAGGGTAAGGGCTTTGTCATCAGGTCAATGTTTCGCGACATCGATGCAGATATCTACCTAATGGCTGATGGTGACAATACTTATGAAGCAAAAGATGTAGTCGCCCTGGCAAGTGACGTGATTGCTGGAAGGGCTGATATGGTCATAGGGGATCGCCTTTCCGGAACTTATTTCAAGGAAAATAAGCGTCCCTTCCATAGCTCTGGAAACAGGCTTGTCAGATGGCTTATTAACAAGATATTCAAGAGTGACATAGTAGATGTAATGACGGGCGCTCGCGCCTTCTCGCGCAAATTTACAAAGACCTATCCTTCGCTTGTTGGAGGCTTTGAAATCGAGACAGAGATGACCATTCATGCACTAGATAAAGACTTTCTTGTCACACATCATCCCGTGCTTTATCGCGACAGGCCTAAGGGCAGTTACTCTAAGCTGAGAACAATTCCTGATGGCCTGCGTGTTTTGAAAACGATTTTTGCTCTCTTTAAGGATTTCAGGCCGTTGCTCTTTTTTGGCTTAGCTAGTGCTGTTCTCTTCATTATTGGTCTTGTTCTGTTTGTCAGGCCATTAGCAGAGTATCTAGCGACAGGCTTTGTGACTTATGTACCAACCCTAGTGGTTTCTATCGGTTTCATGATAATGTCACTGCTGTCGGGGGTCTGTGGTGTAATAGTTGATAGCATTAGGAAACAGACAAGAACATTCTATGAGTTAGAGCTCTATCGCCATCATGCTAGCAATGGGCGAAGAGTGCCTTAGGGAAGAATAGAAAAGAAAGAATGATAGAAGGGGTAAGTATGTTGAACTCGGTACAGCTTTTTGATGAAGCACAAAAGTATATTCCAGGTGGGGTGAATTCTCCTGTACGTGCTTACAAAAGTGTTGGTATGACTCCGCGTTTTGTAGATAGTGCAAAAGGTTCCCGCATCTATGATGTTGAGGGTCGTGAATACATTGATTTTGTACAGTCTTGGGGACCTATGATTTTGGGTCACGGTGCACCAGAAGTTGTTGAATCGGTT
>WQVS01000093.1 GCA_009785705.1 Coriobacteriia bacterium | reverse complement strand
TCTCCTTCATTTAATTCTGCCCAATCAGAAAGGATGTCCTTCTCGCGCTGCTCCATTTCTTCTGCCTGCGTATCATCATCCTCATGGTCATAGCCCAAGAGGTGGAGAATCCCATGCACCAACAGCAAGCGCAGTTCGTCGAAAATATCTTTATCTAAGGCTTCTGCCTGCGCTACAGCCACATGCGGAGCAATAACCACATCCCCTAGCAACACAGGGGCTGCATCCTCTGCCGCATCAAAGTCAGCCCAATAGAGCACTGATGGGTCATCATCTCCAAGTGCCTCAGCAGTGGCTTCTGAGTTAAATTCTGGCGCATCATCGCAGGGAAAAGACAGTACATCGGTTGGCTCTGCCTTATCGCGATACTCCTGATTAAGCGCTGCAATCTCTTCATTGTCGACAAAAGTTATCGACACTACCGCATTAAGGGGAGCTTGCTCTTGCAGTAAGAGGTAGTCCGCTAGCTGATCACATTCCAGCAAGAAGCCTTCAGGCAGCTCATAGCTGGATTCATTGTTTAGTTTGATGCTCACGATGCTTCACCCTTCTTCTCACAAGTGGTAGCTGTTCTTTCGCTTCTGTCATCGCCATAACCGCTCAGGTCATTAGAGATATCAGATTTCGCTTCTGTCTTTGTCTTAATCTCATGCGTAACAGACAATTGTAGCTGTTCCCCACCCTCGTGGACTCGGTAGGCTTCTACTATTCGCTGAACTAACTTATGACGCACAACATCTTTGCCCGAAAAATAGGAAAATCCAATACCTTTGACATCTGCAAGAATGGATTCAATTTCTGTAAGTCCACTTTGCCCGCGCGGCAAATCGACTTGAGTCGCATCCCCTGTAACCACCATTTTACTGTTAAAACCTAGGCGAGTCAGCAGCATCTTCATTTGAGACGAGGTCGTATTTTGAGCCTCATCAACAATAATAAAAGCATCATTTAGGGTACGTCCACGCATAAAGGCAATAGGTGCGATTTCAATAACGCCTGTCTCGAGCAATCCTGCAGAGCGTTCTGGTTCCATCATGTCTAGCAGAGCGTCGTAAAGGGGGCGCAAGTAAGGATCTACCTTTTCAACCAAAGAACCAGGAAGGAAGCCTAAGTTCTCCCCCGCCTCCACAGCCGGTCGTGTCAAGATGAGGCGCTTAACTTGCTTTGCCTTCAATGCTTCAACAGCTAAAGCCATCGCCAAATAGGTCTTTCCTGTTCCTGCTGGACCTATCCCAAAAGTAATAGAATTGCTCCGCACTGTCTCAAGGTAGGCCTTTTGACCTAAAGTTTTTGCTCGAACAGCACGTCCGCGATAGGTTGCAATCACGTCAGAGGATAAATGTGCAGGGCGTAAATCGCTGTGAATCAAAACATCAATATAGCGCTCTACCGTGGCACGGTCCAAGGATTCCTTGGCTTGCAGCAAGGCAATCAAATCAGCAAAGAGGCTATACACAGTCGCACAATCAGCTTCTGCCCCTGTAATGCTTACCTCGTCGCCGCGCACGACTGTCTGTGCTTCAAATGCTCTATTAATAAGGCGAAGGTGCTCATCACGCTGCCCCAGTAGCTCTACGGGATTGATTTCTGCAGGTAAGCTAAAGACTCTCTCAAAGGGTGCGTCTAGTTGACCTGTATTGGTGTTTGCAGTATTTATCGTGGTCCTCCCCAAAAAATTAATCCCAAAGCCCCTGGTCCTAGCTTAGAGCCAAGACCTGGCTCTATATCATAGATCATAGGCTTTGTAAGTTCAAAATGCTCATCCAGCTGTGCTGCTAAATACATGGCTGCATCTATATTGCTTGCATGGACTATCGTTGGACTATGTTGATAGTAAGGCCTCTTGCTGCGATGCCTGTAGGCATCTAATAGGGTATTTCCTCTGGCTGTCTCTACAGGCGGATACAGCTTCCCCGAATTGTTAACATGCAACAACTTTTGCCCATCTTTTACCAAAAACCATTGACACACACCAAGGCGATTATTCTTAAGCCACTGAGCAACAGCATAAATACTTGCACCCTCTTCGCGCAATTCACATACCTGCATAAGGAGTCGTCCAAAACCAAGACCTACTGACAAAGTGTCGACTGCTATGAAATTTCGCCCAGGATAACGTGAAGTCATTTCGTCAAAATATAACTGGATGCTTTCTGCGTTGGAGAAAACCTCTGATGACGAGAAGAGGAACAAAATATCACCGCCCGACTCTTCTATGAGTGGTGTCAAAAATCTTTCACAGGTCGAAGAGTCCAAAGAATCTACAGTAAAATTTTCACCAGATATCATACGCGCATAGAAATCATCTGCGTTAAAGCCAGCGCCAGCATCGTAGAGCAATTCAACTCGTGGTTCGCCTTTTGCATAGTAAGCAGTTGGAATAGTAGCCACATCAAAGCGCCGAATAAGCCATGGGGGCAGATTGCAGCCACTATCTGCAACTATCTGAAATGGCCTTGCGACTCCAGCACCCACAGTCATTAGTGACCTCTAAATTCAATCCGAAACATTGCCTAATATTCTATCAAAGCAAGATCCCCTACTTCGTACTTAGCTGAGGGCAGCGTTAGCCGCAGATATTCCCGAGTTGTTCCTGTTATTGTGCTTAATTTTTTATCGGTAGATTCGATTACCAATTCCAGCTGTTGACCTACCCTAGACTCTTGATAGCGGAGTGCGTCCAGGCTTGCTTGCTTTTGCAGTGTTTGTGCCCTGCTTTTGATAAGTTCAGGATTCAAGGGCTTCAGTTTAGCCGCTGCCGTTCCCTCTCTTGAGCTATAGCGGAAGATGTGCGTTTTGGCAAAACTCACTTTTTGAGCTAACTCTAAAGTTGCCTGAAAGTCCTCTTCGCTTTCGTTGGGATAACCAACGATAATGTCTGTTGTAATGGCTGTATGTGCTTTGGCTTTGCGGATTTTTTCTACGGTTTTTAAGAATTCTGCTGCTGTGTAGTTTCTATTCATGTCTCCCAGTACATAATCTGAACCCGATTGTAGAGGGATGTGTAGGTGTTCACAAAGAATACTGTCTTCTTCAGCAAGAATGCCAAGTAGTTCATCTGTTATGTGCCTAGGTTCAATACTTGATAGTCTTATGCGATGCATGTCGGTTTCTATCTGGATGCGCCGTAGTAGCTGAGGAATGTTCGCACAACCTGAATCGCTTAGGTCTGTGTAATTTCCTAAGTTTATTCCTGTAAGTACTGCTTCCTTCGTGCCCAACTCTGCCAATTGCTGAATTTTTGCAATGACCTTGTCGGCACTTACAGAACTACATCCTCCGCGAGCAAAGGGTACTATACAGTAACTGCAAAAATCTTCACAGCCATCTTGAACTTTTACAGGTACTCGAATGCGCTCTTGTGGCGTGGCAATAGGTGAAGCTGAGACATCATTTTGCTCTGGACTACTGTTCTTGCTAGGGTTCTGCGTGTCAGTAGCAAAGTCGTGTCCTTCATCTTCAGCAATAGACAAATTGCTTGACAGATCTACAAGAATATCTGGAATCAAAGCCTGGTCGCTTACGACCTTAATCTTTTCGTCCGAGGATTCAAGTTTATCGCTGTTTAGATTTGCTAAACAACCCGTCACAAGAACTGCACTGACATTCGATAATCGAGCAGACTTGCGCAGTTCCTTGCGAACCTTTCTGTCTGCCTCGCCTGTTACGGTACAAGTATTAACTATAACGAAGTTCGCTTCAGTACTGTCTGAAACATGCTGCATTCCGTGTTGTGCAAGGGCAGCACGCAAATCGTCAGATTCAACCTGATTGACTTTACATCCAAACGTTTTAATGAAGTATCGTGACATCTTATGCCTTATTTCATGCACCAGTTTCTGTGCCACCTTCCAAGGAAGTTACGATTCTCTCTGGTGCTCGCTCCTGCAGAAGGACATCATGAACAATTGCCAGCGCTGTACAGGCAGCCGTATCAACACGCAAAATTGTTGGACCTAGGCTGACACTTCTAGCCCCTATGTCACGCAAGGCTGTTATCTCATCTAAGGAAATTCCACCCTCTGGACCAATGACTACAACGACATGAGTAGCCTGAGAACTGCTGTCTAAGTCTGTATTCTTGATGCAGGCAGAAAGTGGATGGTCGCCCTCTTCTTCCCAGGGAACAACAATCAAATCTGCCTCAAGACCCTCAACCATCTGAACAGTCGCAGCAAAACTCTGCAGATCCTCAATGACAGGCAAGTCGCTGCGATGTGCCTGTTGGGCCGCAGAAGCTGCAATCTTCCTTAGTCGCTCAACTTTCGTTTTCGCGCGCTTCGCATCAGGACGACTAATGGAGCGCTCAAGCAGTACCGGAATAATGCGCTTCACTCCCAGTTCTGTCGCCTGCCTAACTACCTTTTCGTTAGTATCACCCTTTGAAAAGCCCAGTACAAGTGTTGTCTGAAAGGGAAGCTCTCGCGATTCAAGTGCTTCAATAACCCGTAAAGTTACTTGTTCATCATCAATGGAAGTTATCGTGCAGAGCCAAGTCACCCACACACCACGCTGGACAAGCTCTACTGACTTACCTGCACCCAACCTTAAGACTTGTACTATATGGCGATAGGCTTCGCTATCACTGCGCAAAAATGCGTCAGTATCGGCGGCAAATACCTGATGTACATGCGGTTGATCTATGAAAAAGCGAGGTCGTGCCACCGTATCCTAGCCTGCTTCCTGCGCTCTATCTACTTCCCTTAAAGAAGTCTTTTACTTTGCCACCAAAGCCCTGCTGTAACAGCTCATCGGCATCTGATTTTTCACTGTCTCCCAGTTCCCTACTAAGCTCTGCCAGCAGTTCACGTGAACGCTGATTGATCTTCTTGGGCACTATGACATCGATATGGCAGTAGAGTTTACCCACTACTTCAGGACGCTTCATCTGCGGTAGGCCTGCGTCTTTCACACTAACACGGTCTCCTGTTTGAACGCCCGAAGGCACAACAACTTCAACTTCGCCCAGTAGGCCATCGATTCGCTTCGTCGCACCTAGAGCGGCCTCCGCAATAGATAGTGGTAGGCGCACATTCAGATTCTGACCCTTGCGTACGAAGCGTTCATGAGGCTGTACCTGAACGGTGATTATGAGGTCCCCACTTGCAGCACCACGTATGCCCGCTTCCCCCATATTGGTAAG
>WQVS01000092.1 GCA_009785705.1 Coriobacteriia bacterium | reverse complement strand
CTTTATGAGCGCTATCCCGTGCTTAGTGGTTCAGTAAATCCCATTAATGGTTTTACCCTTACCGTGCCGCCAAATGCTGTTCCGTGGACAGCATTCTATCAGGTGATTATCACCTACATCACCGATATTAATCCTAGCGATATTCCACAGCAGGGTGAGCCCTCTGTCGTTTTTGGAAATGATATATATTTCCAATTTCCTGATGGAGGACCAGGTATTGAAGGTGGTGCACAAGTACCCATCATTGCCGACAAGGTAAATATGAGCAAGACAACATCAGGTATTTGCGGACGTCCAGATTTGAGTCCTGCTGGTCCCAATGGAGAACTTTACTATGTTGACTATACCGTCACCATTGAAGTGCCTGCAGGCTTGCAGGGACAACCCCTTTACCTGTATGACAATCTGGGTCTTTCGGGTAGTGCAAATGTGGTAAATATTCCTGAGTTTACCAGTATTTCTGCAGAGGGTTCAGAGGTTGCAGGCACATCCCTGCAACATACTTCAGCAATTCGTTATAACTATCCGCCTACAACCAATGCATGGAGGATGTTCTTTGGCACAGAGGATGATGCCTTGTCGTCTGGATGGGGCTGGCAATACAATGAACCCATTACGCTTACTCTGGAATATCGATCTTGGCTGGACCAGGCAGCAGTAAATAACTTAAAGGCAGGGCGCCAATTGCAAAATACTGTTTACTTGATTAATGGAACAGATGCCCCGAGTTTGGGTACTTTGGGTAATGCGGTAGGAAGTACTAATGTAACTGACCTTTGGCCCATTGTTAAGAGTGTCCAGCGAACAGAAAATCCAGCACTCTTTAACTACACTGTAGCCATTAAAGGCAATTATTCTAATAGGGCGGCATCATTGCTTGAGGGAAGAAGCCCGATTTTTGCAGATACCTTTGACTCAAGACTTACTTATGTGCCCAATTCATTCTATATGGTGAACACAAATGCACCAGGCTATTACTATGTGCATAACGGTGATGTTGCTGTCGCAAGCGGGGGTTTAAAGGCTGAACTCAATGATGGATTATGGACTAGGTATCAGGATCAGTATCCTGATGGAATTAATCCTCAGTCGGCGACATCTGATTGGTTTGAGGCAGACTACACTTATGAGGCTCACTACCAATTAGTTCTAGGCAGTGCTTACCTAGAAACTGCCGAGGTTATTTCTTTGGTGAACACTGCAGCTATTGAGGTAGATCCAGGTGCTTGCAAATTTGAGGCATCTCAAAGCGTCAATTATGTAGAATCACGCTTAAGTAAGACCATGAACCCTCTTTCCTCTGGATCAGATTTGGTAAATGTTGAGATTATCATTAATCCAGACGGATCAATTGTTTTTTCTGATGGAGTAAATACTCCTCCGCAGACTGTTGTTGCGAGCGACTATCTAAGAAATCTTGTTCTCTTTGTTGATAGTGTCACTTTTTACACTCAAACACAGGACGCAACAACAGGTGTTTGGGATGGAAAATGGGTGGCGATTTCTACTCCTCCAGCTAGCATGAATGACCGCACTGAATGGAGCACTAATCCTGTTGTACCGCCTGCACCACCTGCTGGCGTGATTGCAGATGGGCAAGTAGATTTTGTTATACCTAATGCACAGCCTGTAAAGATTACCTATCAGGTGCGAGTAACCTTGCCTCCAGGGGAAATGGACACCATCAGCAACGAAATTCATATCTTTGGTGAATCGGCAGGGGATAGTAATGACAATTATGTAGTCGGTGGCGGTGGCGTTGGAGTTGGTGGCGATAAGCTAAATCTAAGGGTATTCAAGGTCGACCAAGAGGGTGCAAGTTTGCCCGATGCTACCTTTAGCCTTTATGTAACCGACATTGAAAACAATATTTTCAGCCCTCCAGGTGGATTACCTGTAGCAAAAACTATCACAGGCTCTGGCGGCGAAACTATTGATTTCGGTCTTGTTTATGTTGCGGGTCCCAATCCTCCTGCACTGGAAGCCTCTGTCACAACAGATCAAAACGGCATTGCTCTTTTCGGGGACAATGAATGGTTGACCTCTGATACTGGCTTTGATTTGCTCTATCTTTTGGTTGAAACTGGCGTTCCGGCAGGTTATATGGCAAACAATGAAAATACTTATTTTGTCCTGAATCCAAACATTGATGTGGGAACAATCGATTATGTGGAGACCCTTGTTGAAGAGGGAATCGATCAAGCGACAGACTTTGTACGCGTAGAGAATACGGCACTAGGTGCGATGACTATTCAAAAGACATTTGAAGGTATCTCAGATGTTCTTATTAATCAAGAGTTGCAGAATCTGCAAATATCAATCAGTGGCCCAGGGAACTTTGAAAGAACCATTGGTCTGCAGGAAATACTTGATAATCCGAATGGTATTTTAATAGAGAATCTAGTTCCTGGTGCTTACTCTGTTGAGGAGACTGGCGCAGAGATTACAAGCCTTGTGCTTAGCACTAATCCATCACTGCCCTATAGCTATGATGTTGAGCCTGGCTCTACAGGAGAAATAGCAGTAGTTATCATCAATACCTATACTCCCGAGGCAGTTGAGCCGACTCCTGTTGACCTTCGTATCAATAAGATTATTGAGGGTCTTTCTGAATCCGAGATTGCTGAGGGTTTGAGGAATCTAGAGATTGTAATTGCTGGTCCTGGGATAAATTCTGAAGTAGTCTTTAATCTTTTGGACATACTTGTTGGCCCAATGGTGATTGAGAATGCTGCACCTGGCCGCTATGCAATTAGCGAGAGAAATGCTGATGTAGCTGGCTTTAGCTTAGAGACCAGTCCATCACTTCCTAGAATCTTTGAGCTTTTGCCCAACGACAGTGGATATGTAGAATTCGATTTGTATAACGTCTATACAGAGTTGCCTCCTGTGCCTCCGCCACCAACACCTACGACACCAACCGTTCCGATAACGCCAACAGTACCCAGTCCTCCGGGAGATGCGGGAAAAGGACCTATTACAGGGGATATGTTGAAGGGGGCAAATTTGGCTCTTGTATTATTAGCCCTACTTGCTATCGCTACAAGTATTACAGGTCTACACAGACTTAAAGAGGGTGAAGAAGAAAACTCTTAGGCAAAAGAGGCACTAATTAAAAAGCCAGAGTCCAAGCGGCTCTGGTTTTTTAATTTATTCCAACATTTCATCAATTGCGTGACTGATTGTTTGCAGATCTACTGCACCCAAAAAGCGTGAACTAATAACACCATCAGCATCAATAAAGAACGTCTCAGGAACACCTGTCACACCAAAGGTGCTGGCACCTGCATGCGTTTCATCAAAGTAGACCGGGAAAGTAAAGCCTTCTTCGTCCATATAGGCTCGAGCAACCTCAATAGGTTCATCGACATTGAGGAGAATGAATTTCACATCATTACCGTACTGTTCAAAGGCTTGTTGAAAGTGAGGCTTTTCCATGCGACAAGGGGGACACCAGCTTGCCCAGAAATTAAGCACTACAGGTGTTCCTATGTAATCGCTCAGCAAGAGGAAGTGACCCTGTTCCCCTGTAAAGCCAAAGTCAGGGGCAGGTTCACCAACCATTTCTCCCTGTGCATTATCGGGTAGCAAGTCTACGATGTCAGTATTTGGCAGTACCCATGACTGCAACGCAAGAGCTCCAGCAATTACAGCAATAAGTACAGCGCTTAAACCTACTGCAATTATAAGATTTCGTTTTTCAGTCATAGCCGTACTCCTTTAAAGATTCGTTAAAAAGCCTGTTAATATGAAGGCTTGTCCACTCATTATCAGTAGACCCATTAAAATTAGCAATATACCTGATACTAATCTGATGATGCGATAGTTGCGCTTTATGAAGTCGAAAGCCCCTTTTAGTGAATTGATGAGCAGGGCACTTATCACAAAGGGTATGCCTAATCCCAGCGAATAGAATAACAGTAGCAAAGCGCCTATATACCAGGTGCCACTTGCTGCTGCTAACATTAGTGCAGATCCCAAAAATGCGCTAATGCAGGGGGTGCTGCTGACAGAGAAAATAACACCCAGGAAGAAAGATTTTGCACCATCTTTTCTTCCCGAAGATTTGGTAGACGACTTGTCGGTAAATTTTGAGAAAATTCTAATATCAGGAAGCTTGAAAAGACCTATATATCCCAGTCCAAAAAGAATCACGATGCTTCCAGCAATAATATTTACAATGGTCTGATATTGCGCAATGAATGCACCCAGAGTGCCTGCAAATATGCCAAGTGAGACAAATACAGAAGTAAAGCCTGCCATGAAAAATAAGGCACTGATTAATACGCGAAGACGATGCTTATCCGAAGCTGAATCATTATCGCCTGCTGATATTCCTGCAAAGTAGCTCACAAATATCGGCAGAAGAGGGAGCAAGCAGGGTGAAATAAAGGTCAGTATGCCTTCAAGGAAGGTAAGTGCGTACAGCATAATAACTTATCTTAGCCTATCTTAGGCATCTTTACTATAGGAATGATTTGCATTTTGAAGCAGATACAGTAATTTGCATTTGAAGTGAAACATTGTTACACTAATCTAGTAGATGAAACAATGTTCTGTTAACACTTATGAAGATTAGACCAGCACACGGTGAACGAGATTAGGAGTGAATCGTGATTGAGATATCAAAAAAAGACTTATTAGAAAAAACAGGAATTTCTTATGGGCAACTATATCGCTGGAAGAGAGAAAGACTTATTCCAGAAGAGTGGTTTGTAAAGCGCTCGGCAGTCACTGGGCAGGAAACCTACTTTCCTCGTGAGCAAATTCTTGACCGCATTGAAGCGATTCTTGATCTAAAGGAAGACCATAGTTTAGAGGAAATTCGCAACATTCTTGCCTCTGAACACAGTATGCTCTTAGGTCGCGCCAGGATAGAAGGCCTAGGAATATTTCCTGCTGACATCTTTGAGCGCATTGATTATTTAAGGGACAAAAAAGAGTTCAGGCGTGGAGAACTCGCCTTTATGCTTATGATTGGCGAGATTGCTGCAGAGAAAGACCTGTCCGATGCAGAGCATGATAATCTGCTTGAACGAGGTCTACCTTTGCTCGAAAAGGATAGGTCGGCAAGCAGTATTGTTTCTTTGATTGCTGCTGCAGACAAGCTGTATGTTGTCCTAGGAAAAGAGGGAAGACAGCCCCTCTTTGACAGTGCCATAGAAATCATAAGAACAGCATCGTTGGCTGACCTAGTCGCAAAGTTAAAGATTGGACGTTTTGATGG
>WQVS01000091.1 GCA_009785705.1 Coriobacteriia bacterium | reverse complement strand
GCTTGATTTATTAGACAGTTTACCAGGGTTTATCCCATCCCTCTTTTGGGGAATTATTACTATTTCGATACTAGTCTTCATTCACGAGGCTGGGCACTATCTTGCTGCACGACTATTGGGTCTTAAGGTCACAGAATTCTTCATAGGTCTACCTGGTCCAAACCTTTCCTTTAAACGGGGAGGCACGACTTTTGGTATAACGGCAATTCCTTTGGGGGGCTATGTGCGCATTCCTGCGCTAGAAGGCTCTGGTCCCGGTGCAGAACTAGGCTCTATGTCCGAAGAAGAGCGCAAAGAATACGACAAAATCCCTGCATGGAAGCGGATAACTGTTTTATTGGCAGGTGCTTTTGCCAACTTACTGGTTGCCGTTGTGGTGCTAACAGCGCTCTTTACCTTTTCTGGGGTACCCACAGAGACAGGTCACGTAAGTCCTGTTGAAGGTGGTCCAGCTGCAGTGGCTGGTCTGCCAGAGAACTCACAGATTGCAGACATTGACGGGGTCGAAATAGAAGACTTTGCCCACTTGACAGGCATTATCTCTGGCCATGAGCCAGGGGACACTATCAGACTTACTTATGTGTCTGATGAAGGAGACAGAAACACCATCATCATCACACTGGAAGAGCGACCTGCTCCTGAAGGGTCTCCTGACCATCAAGAGGAAGAGCAGGCTGAAGATTCGGCAGCCACAGATTCGGCAGCTGCGGAACCACCGCCATCCCCGGTCTGGATGGGCGTTGCTCCTCACATTGAGTTAGAGCAAATGGGGATTTTTAACGCCTTTACCTACTCCTTCACCTACATAGGTCTGACTATTGAGGGGATCGCACGTTTCTTCTCCCCAAATACCTTCCAGGAAGCCCTGGGGGACGCTAGCAGCATAATAGGTATTTCAGTTTTCTCTGCACATGCAGCTTCTATGGGCTTTTTGCCTTACGCCAGCATGATTGCACTGATTTCGATTGCTTTAGGACTTATGAACCTCTTACCAATCCCACCGCTTGATGGCGGGAAGATAGTTTTTGAAGTAATACAATTGATAATAAGAAGACCAGTGCCCCAAAGCCTGCAACTAGGAATCACCCTAACAGGCTTCGCGCTAATCATAGTGCTTATGTTGTATTTGATGGGACAAGACCTGTTCCGCATATTCTCATAAGCGCTTTGGCAGCACCTTGCTGCTATTTCGGATGGCTTGCGTAAAAGGTGCTACGCTTCACCCTTTGAAATGTACTCATTAAACATTTGTGAGATGCTTTGAGTGAGCTACGTTTTGCTCTAGAGAAAGAAGGAATTAAAGTGGCAGCCACAAAAACCAGACAAATCAGCGTAGGGGGCGTGACTGTTGGGGGAGGCGCAGCTATTCGCGTGCAGTCCATGCTTAATACTCCGACAACTGACCCTACTGCGGGACTGGAACAAATCCAGCAGCTCGCAGATGCGGGTTGTGAGATTGTACGCGCAGCCATTCCTAATGCAGATGCCCTTGATGGCTACCAGACGCTAGTTGAGCAAAGTCCCATTCCTGTGGTAGCCGACATTCACTTTGACTATCGCCTAGCCCTTGAGGCGGTAAAGCGCGGCGCTCCTAAGCTGCGCATTAATCCCGGCAATATAGGCGACTGGGAACGAGTGGATGCCATCATAGATGCAGCAGGCGAAGCTGCAATCCCTATTCGCATTGGTGTCAACGCAGGCTCGTTAGCTAGAGACTTACAAACACGCCAAGACTTGAGCCTTGCAGAAAAGTTGGTAGAATCAGCGATGGAGTACGTACAGCACTTTAACCAGCGCGGCTTTTATGACACAGCGCTGTCAGTGAAAGCTTCTAGTGTGCCTGTGACTATTGAGGCCTATCGCAAGTTATCAAAGCTAAGCGATTGCCCGCTGCACATTGGGGTCACAGAAGCGGGTACTGCCTTTAGCGGCAGCATAAAGTCTGCAGTGGGCTGCGGAACTTTGCTGGCTGATGGCATTGGGGATACCCTGCGTGTTTCATTAACGGCAGATCCAGTAGAAGAGGTCAAAGTTGCTTGGGAAATTCTTGCAGCACTAGATATTCGTCGCAGAAATCCAGAACTTATCAGCTGTCCTACCTGTGGACGTACACGCGTAGATTTAATTCCTATAGCTCAAGAAGTCGAAGTGCGCTTGGCAGAACTGACGAAGGCGAATCCAGAAAAGTATCGCCATCTAAAGATTGCTGTGATGGGCTGTGAGGTCAATGGTCCTGGTGAGGCCAGAGAAGCAGACTTTGGAATCGCCTGCGGAATGGGCTCAGGGTTGGTATTTGCAGCAGGACAACCCTTGGCACAGCATAAAGAGCATGAACTAATTGATGCACTGTTTACTCACATAGAAAAGGGATAGCTTATGGCCATACATCAAGATATTACTCAGCTTATTGGACGGACTCCGCTACTTGCCTTGAATTCTTACACAAAAGGTCCGGATTTGCAGGCAAACATTATTGCAAAGTTAGAATTCTTCAATCCAACTAGTAGCGTAAAGGACCGTGCAGCATGGGCGATGGTTCGTGATGCAGAGGAAAAGGGTTTACTGAATTCTGATAGCGTGATTATCGAGCCCACCAGTGGCAATACAGGAATTGGTTTAGCAGCAATAGCCGCAGCACGTGGTTACCGCATCATTTTGACTATGCCAGAAACCATGAGTCTGGAGCGCCGCGCCCTGCTTAAGTCTTTTGGTGCAGAATTAGTGCTTACCGATGGGTCTTTAGGTATGACAGGTTCTATTGAAGAGGCAGCCTCATTGGCAGAGGAAATCCCCAATAGCTTTATTCCAGGGCAATTCGACAACCCTGCTAACCCAGAGATGCACTATCACACAACGGGATCAGAAATCTGGCATGATACTGGCGGGCAAGTTGACTACTTTGTAGCAGCAGTTGGTACGGGAGGCACTATAACAGGTGCAGGGCGCTATTTGAAGGAGCAGAATCCAGATATCAGCGTTGTTGGCATAGAACCAGCAGATTCCCCCGTGCTGACAAAGGGAACGAAGGGCCCGCACGGAATCCAGGGTATAGGTGCAGGCTTCATCCCAGAAACCTTAGACACTAAGGTCTATGACGAGATTTTGGCAGCGGAACTAGAAGATGCCTACCAGGTAGCTCAAGACCTACAACGAAGTGAGGGTTTACTGGTGGGCATATCCAGTGGGGCAGCGCTCTGGGCGGCTACTCAGGTAGCGAAGCGTCCCGAAGCGGCGGGTAAGAATTTGGTGGTGGTTTTGCCGGATACGGGCGAGAGGTATCTATCTACCCCTCTATTCGAATAAGATAAGGATGCACCAGACGCTCAGACTCGGTGTCGGGTAGAAAAATCCATTTGCTCACCTAGCTTAGTAGGCTTCACAAATAGATTTTTCTAGCCTCCTAGATTCTGATGCGCCTGGAGCATCTTTGAACACCAGGAGCATTCTTGCATATCTGGAGCATCCTTTAAATTGTTACCGTTATTTGCCCTTGTTTGCTGACTGATTGAGGATAGTACTTGTGATGAAACGAGCACTTATAGCTATGAGCGGGGGAGTCGACTCCTCCATGACCGCCCTGCTTATGCAGCAGGCAGGCTATGACTGTGTTGGTGCCCACATGCAGTTGATGGCAGAAGAGTCTGCTGATGCAGCAGGTGCCCGTGACATAGCTGCTCGCCTAGGAATACCCTTCCACACCTTTGACTTATCTCAGCGCTTTCACGATACAGTGGTTCAGCCCTTTGTAGAGGGCTATGAAGCGGGGGAGACTCCTAATCCCTGCATAGACTGTAACCGCAGCCTCAAGTTTGGCGCGCTACTTGACATAGCAGATGAGCTGGGTTGCCACTATCTGGCAACGGGTCACTATGCTCAGATTGAGCATGATGATGCCTTAGATAGATATGTTGCTCGTACAGCAGTTGATGACAGCAAGGACCAAAGTTACGTGCTCTATACTCTGTCACAAGAACAACTTTCGCGGATTGTTCTTCCCCTGGGAATCTATCATAAGTCAGAGATTCGTCAGATGGCAGAGAAGGCAGGCTTCCCCAATGCCCAGAAGGGTGACAGTCAAGACATTTGCTTCATTCCAGATAATGATTACACAGGCTTCATTGATACCTACAGAGGAAGGTCCAGCCAGTCAGGCAATATGCTTGACATAGGTGGAAATATCGTCGGGCAACACAAGGGACTCATTCACTACACAATAGGTCAAAGAAAAGGATTAGGAGCACACGGAAGGCCTGTATTCGTCCAGTCCATCAGCGCAGAAGACAACAGTATAACCATAGGTGATGATGAAAGTAAGCTACTTACGCAGAGCTTCTTAGTACGCGATTACAACTGGACAACCCCTCCTGAATCTGAAGATAAGCCACTAAGCTGCACCATAAAAGTGGGCTATAAACATAAACAAAAACCAGGAACAGTAGAAGCGGTAGAAGTGGGCGGCATATCCTACCTCAAAGTCAGCTACCAAGAACCCCAAAGAGCTATAAGCCCAGGACAGGCAGCAGTATTTTACGATGGCACCTCTACAAAAGATGGTGATACAGTACTCGGAGGAGGCACCATCCATAAAGCACTTCATTTGAGAGGAAGTCATAGTGGATAGAAATTTTATTAGAAATTTTGTATTCCCTCCAAAGGAATCAGTGCCTAGGCAAAATAACCGAAGGGCAATAGTAATCCATTTTGCTCTAACAGTGATAGGTATAGTCATATTCGTTCTACTACAATTTCTTCTAATCGAATTTCTCCCTTTGCTTGCTGGAATCGACAGTATCGTATTTGACGAATTGCCTATGCAGCTAGCTCTCTTGGTAACCCTTGTTGGAGGATCTGTTCTGTATGTAGCCTGTGGTTACTTATTCCTTAAGCCCGCAGATGAAAAGGCGCACTTATCAGTATTTTGGCTCACTCGTCTACTAACGATTGTGGGTGCCTTGTTTATTGGTACAGGTATTGTTGCGTGGCTCGGAGAACTGTTGGGTGTAGGTACTTTCGAGGGCTTAGTGGGAGTAACCTTTGCCTTATTTTTGTTCCTGAATACAATGGGAATAGGAGTGATGGTCTTTTTTGGCAACCTGCTTGAAAGTCTTGGAGGGTTAGGTTCTCTCGTGACCTTTATATTGCTTCCAGTTAGCATATTTCTTCCACCAGGCCTACTCTACGTTGGCTTACTCTTAAAAGCGCAAAAACTTAGAGCAAAAGAGAACTAGTTAGCCAACTCTCTTATAGCTGTCCGTACAGCTCCTCCAAACTTTCAATATAGGCACGTAATGCTGGCTTTGCTGCTTTAGGGTCAGCATTTAAGTCTCCACCAG
>WQVS01000090.1 GCA_009785705.1 Coriobacteriia bacterium | reverse complement strand
TTTTCTTAAGATTACAACGATTTGCTCTGGTTTGTAGTGCTTTCTTGCCATAATTTCTTCCTTTCGCCAGTAGTGCTATTCTACTAACTATGAAAGTGGTACAGGATCAGGGGGCAAGATCAGGACGTACAGCTGGTGTTGCAGCTGACGATGGAATCATTCGCTCAACAGGAGGCAATGTCCATTTCAGTATGGACAATCCTCAATTTTACGATTTCGTAAATACGCGCCCTGGTGGCGGACGTGTGTTTTCTCTAGGAACTTCTGCAACAAATACTTTTACAGCAACAAACAGTGATATTTCAGTGTGGCGTCGCGGGGTAAATGTATGGAATGAAGATCCTGACCAGCATTGGACTCTAATCGATTTCAGATTAACAGGAGCGCACTTGCGCACTATCACCCAAGTTTCTCCAGATCGACCTGCATATCCAGATTTTGTAACATACTACAATATGTCTCCTCTCAATTCTCGCAGAATGGAGAACTTTACTCGTATCAGTGGAAACAATTCTCGCCCTATTGTTAATGAGGCCTTAGACCTCACCAATGCAGATAGACATGTTCGCGCACTTGCAGAAACTCCACAGGGACGTATTCGCGATTCAAGACCTGTGTGGACAAATGAGCTTTGGGGCAATTTTACTCACACCTGTGCTTTGACGGGAAGAACTGAAGCCATTACAAGTAATACTCTTCCTCTAGGAAGCCTTGTGCGCTCTAACTTTCATGAAGAGCTTTATGAGGTTGAAACAGGTGTAAAGGCAGTCGCTGGAACACTAAAGATGACTCATAATGATGGTAGATTCTTGCGTGCAGGTGATTTGTATCGGATTGATAGTGCATGGAGATCATCTTCACCAGACTTGCCCAGAAATCATGCAGCAAGCAATATTCCTCCTGCCTTTGAATTCGCAGAAGTCCGTGACGTACTACCTCCTGTTCCTGTTAATATTCGGTACCCAGTAGTTGCTATTGATCAGACCAAATTCGAAGGAACGTGGAGTCTTGAGGATGAATTTGATGATGGGCCAAGCACTGAAACTTCAGAAGGTATTAGGCTCTGGGCGCAAAGTGGTACAGATCCTATACGTGAGATTACGGGTTTAGGTTGGGTATCTGAGGACAATACTTGGACTTTTACTGCTGATGGCGACCAACTTTTTGCAAGAGATGTTGTTTGGGTTAGCTTGGCTGACACGCAAGAGAATCCCAATTGGAATCCTCTACAGCCAACCCCTGTACGAGACAGAATGATTCCTGAGGCTTCATGGTTCATTGTTGCAGCAGACGGCACACTACCCGTTATTGTTCAGAACTTTTATGAGGGGGTAGAAGATATTTCCTATCGTCATGTTTCTCATGACTTAAGCTTTCCCAATCCGGGTGATGTGCGGACGGTAAACATAGGGACAGGAACTTCTACTGATGTACATATTTATACTCCTGCACGCGACCGTCGGGGATATATCGTGGATAGAATTGAGCTGCAAGCACCTGGTGGTGCCGCTATAGAGAATATAGCAATTGGGCCAAATGGTCGCCCCTTGGTTCCTATCGAGGTGTCTCCAGGAAATACAGTAATCCATGTGCACTACATTCTCGACCCTGAATACAGGAGTGACATACCCGTAGAATTTAGATTTGCTGATTTCGGTGGCACTAATCTTGATAGTCTGACACTTCAAGCTGCGGTTCCTTATAATCTGATACGTACAGGCACCTTTAATCAGACGGGTGAAAATCGCTTTCCAAGAATGGGAATCGGAGACTTTCACATTACAGAGACGCTTACTCAGGCCAATGTGGAGAGCTTAGTCAATGCACTCTTTATGGAGGGACTTGACCCGGACGGAAATCCTATCCCACCCGCTATTGATGGACTTCCTAGGGGATTCACTCCTTCGTCAGAAGATTTTATCCAGCTGCCTACTGCAGGTTCTGGAACAACCGGAGCACAATTGACCTTTCCTGTGTCAATGATTGACCTTGAAGCTTCGCGCGTGTCGGCGGCACCAGGAGCTGCGAATAGCCCTATCATTATCAATTATGTAGCAACCCTTGAGGAGCTTACGATAGGAAAAGAGGTTGAGCGCTGTCCAGATCTTGGGGGTGATGCGGCTCAATTGGGAACTTTTGACAATATGTCCTTTAACTATCAACTTGTCCTTTCGCGAGGGCCTGTTGGCGGAGTAAGTAATACTCACAGCGCTATTGCATGGACAGATCATAGGTTGAGGGTATCCATAGATACTGAGCGCGCAGAAGCAGATGAAGATACGGGCTTTCTGCCTGATTGGGCAGAGTACTATGCTCGCACCTGGCATGGCGGTGCAACCTCACTTTCTGGTGCGATTCGTATAGGTAGCTGGAATGGCGGTACTGCTGGTACAGGAGATGCTGGAAACAATACCGCAACTGTTGCTTTCACCCATAGCAGGCGCACAGGAGCTGAGGATCGGATAACGATTTCTAACATTCCTTCTACTGCCTTTATTGAAGTAACTCAGCAAGTCGACCATAGGCCAGCAGGCTCTAGTGCCACTAATGCCAACGCTGCGTGGTTAAATGCTTCAATTAGAGATCGTCATGAAAGAGACTTCTATGATTCTTTCACAGCACAAAATTATCTATGGCCCTATGCCGAAAATCATGTTTCGACTCTAGCAGGCTTTGCAGGCTTGACAGGTGCCAATACGCACACGACTAATTGGGCAAATCCCTTACCGACAGACAGCAATTCTAGCTATAGTCCAGGGCGTCCTATGGATAATAGCTCGAGAGAATTTAACTTTCGACTTATTCCACAAAATGGCTTTATGATTACCGTTACTAATCAGGTCAGTGGGGACGGCATGGATGCCAATAGAGCCCGCAATTTTAATATTCAACTTAGAGACAGCAATGGTACTTATGTAGCAGCAGAAAGAGTACTTATGCTATTTGTGGGCGAATATGAAGATATTCAGGTTGGCACTGATCCGGGAACTAATGAGTCTATTTATGAGCAGAGACCTGTGCTTACCCCTGTTGAAGTAGGCGCAAACGGGATTGTTGAGGCAGGCCTACCAGCACTTCTTCCTGGTGAGTCGTTTACCTTGATGCGCCTTGGCGGAATGTATACCGCTAGGATAAGTATGATTGATTTCCCTGGATATGAGGCTTATGAGGTGCGCAGTCACTATTTGCGTGAAGCTGAAGGACTTCCCAGTGAAGTTATTGATGGCATGACCTCAGACATTGCTTCACTTAACAGGGATCATCTAGAGATCACCTTTGAAAGTTACCGTGCCTGGGTTGTTCCAGCGGGCCTTGTCGCTGGCAGCACAGGTCTTTCCGTGATAGGTCTTATAGCTGCGGGTGTCGCTGCAGTTATCTTCAGTATGCGCAGACGTCGAGAGATTGAGGGTCTTGCCAGAACGCCGAAAGAGGGCATTGATGTGGTCACCATTTGATTCGAGAATATCTTAGCTGCTCTACCAATCGCTATGGCATAGGCCGTATTGATTGACAACTGAAGGCCCCTGAAGTGTCGTTCGTGTGCTCAAAATGTGGAGTAAAAATGTAGAATAGTAAATATTGTGTTAAAGCTAGTCACATAGTGCATTTAGGGTATTGCATTCTATTTCAAATCTCTGTATAGTTTGTATCTGATTTAGCGCAATTTGCAGATAAGCCAAAACTTTATGCGGATTGCACAAACTTAAAGGCACAGAAACCAACTAAGTAGTGAGGTATTAACGTATGACCGCTAAAACCATTCACCTCTCCAATTTATCGGGGGGGGGGGCTTTCTTAAGAAATTAAGACCCTCTGTAACATCAATATCGAAATCTTCTCTTAATCTGCAATTATCTTTTGCAGAAGGTGCTGTATTTCTTGTACTACAGCAAAGCAAAAATCACTTACTGAAAAAACTAAATAAGCAACACTTGCCCTTAAAGGGACTGGACACATCTCTGTGTTCTTGTCTGTTTGCTAAGAGTGAGTTTTTTCGTGTTGAGATAAGCCAGACAGTCTAAGTAGTACAAAGGCTTGTTTGGCTTTAACTCGCAGCTTTAGCCGCCTCACTGGACTCATTAAAATCTCACTAATTTTTAATCAGTTATCTCACACCTTAAGGCTATTAGTTACCTCACCGAGTTCTAGACCGTACAAGTCTTTGTAGTGCTTAGACAAATCAAACATAAGAAGACAAGCTACAAATAATCATACAAAAAAGGATTTAGCAGATGAAAGAAAGATTGGGAAACATGCTTACAAACAAAAGAACAGTACAAGCATCAACAAAGTTTAAGGTCACTATAGTCTTTGTGGCATTGTTTTTGCTGACCTTGCCCTTGCTTACTGTAGCAAGTTCAGAAAGTGACTCTAGTGCTAATACTATAGAGGCTACTCAAGAACAAGCAAGTGAACAAGTACAACAAATTCCCTTTGCTAATCCTAGCTACGGAGATGTAGTTTCAAGTGACGTTGCAGATACTGCCTCACTTGAAGAGAGCTACGCACCTGCAGAAGAGGTCAACACCTACACACCTCCTCTTAGTCTAGAAGATTTTGAAGTTTCGCAAGAAGTGCTATCTGCCTATCAGGGCATTGCTCCTGCCGCAGCAGGTACTGCAGTAGCTGAAATTATCAAAACTCTATACACCCCTAGAGATGAGCCAGCTCCAGATCTTAACTTTACTTTCTTAGTAGAGAGATATGCCTTCTTGAATGCAGATGGTCATGCAGGAGCTCTTACTAATCTTCCTCCTATCGGAATTATGGATGGCAACACAGGTGCCATCGAACTGAGCATCAATGCCACAAATAGTGCAGTAACTTATTCAGGTACTACAAGAACACTTACTCGAACACTAGACCTTCTAGAAGGCATTACCTTTACTACACCAGGTACCTATATCTGGCGCATAACTGAAGTAGAAGGATCTTCTGGCGCAACAGGGGGCAGAGTAAGAGTTGCCTATTCAGATGCTGAATATGAACTACGCGTTGTCGTTACAGGCACAGATGCTAGTACTGTTGCTTTAGTTGAAATCGTAGAAGTTATTGATGGTGAGGCTACACCAGTAGGTACT
Organism: Coriobacteriia bacterium; assembly: GCA_009785705.1. Taxonomy (GTDB): domain Bacteria; phylum Actinomycetota; class Coriobacteriia; order WRKU01; family WQUG01; genus WRBW01. The sequence continues at coordinate 344 of WQVS01000090.1, read as the reverse complement.
TCTTTATACTCTTGGGGAACTAATGCCACAGGACAACTAGGTCATGGCAACACTGCTGGTGTGACCATTCCTACAAGAGTAACTTGGAACAACCGAGATAACTGGGTACACACAGCCTCTGCGCTAGGTGCATCAACAGCTATTAGTGCAGAAGGTCACCTCTATGTCTGGGGTGCTGCCAGAAACGCTGCTGCAATGGGTCGTGGTGGCACTGTTGCTACTAACATTACTGTTCCTGAAAGGCTCACCATAGCCACTGCTGCCAGCGATAACTGGATTTTTACAGACGTATCAGGAAGTAGTGTCTTTGCTATAAACGATGCAGGAGAACTTTGGGCTTGGGG
>WQVS01000089.1 GCA_009785705.1 Coriobacteriia bacterium | reverse complement strand
GCAGTTGCTGCAGGCACAGTAGTGCGACCTCCCGTGTTTGCTGCAATGGTATGAGCCACAGCATCTACTGCACGCGTTCTCAGGGCTGTCCATGCTGCCATGTCTGCTGCATTAGTCATAAATGCCCACTCAATCAAGATTCCGTTATTAGGAAAGCTGTTTAAGAAAAACAGGTCGCTTCTTTGTCTGGGCCCTCTGTTTGGAATGCCTAGCTCACGTGCAATGGTGGCAGAAACAGCGCGGGCAAGAGGCAACATCGCGGCGTTGCGATATAGCACCTCTACTCCGCGTGCTTGCGCATTGCTAAAAGCATTGAAGTGATTACTAATCACAACGTGTGCGTTATGGCTTCTCGCACGATCGCGCTGCTGAGTAAGCACTGCAGTTTGTGTTGCAGCGTCACTTGTTGAGTTAAGAGCCACATTACCCATAGCATTTAGGCGAGTAATCATGCGGCTAGTTGCCCAGCGAGCTTCAACATGTTCACGAAGTCCGTTTCCACTAGCACCAGGAGACCCAGCACTATGCCCTGCGTTTACACTATACCGTCTAGCCATTGCCACCACCCGCTTTAAAACTTGCCTTTAAATCCAAATCTATTTCTGCCTCACGGTAATCGTCTTTGGACTGACTCTCCTCAGGACAGGCTTCAAGCACCTTATCTATAAAGTGCTCATTACCATCTGCGTCGCAAACAATACAAGCATCAGGATTTGACCTTGTTGACCACTTTCCCAGCGTTGTCATTACTGGGGAGAGCAACACCATTACCACTGGTACCACTATCGCTATTGCCCACTGAGGTGCGCTTAAGTTTGCCAGCATTTCTCCTAGCACATAGCGCACATCAGGCAGAGCTACCACCAACACCCCAGCAATACCCTGCACTAAGGTGCGCAGCAGCCTCGCGGCTGCTGAATTTTCGCAAAGTATCCAATAAAACATATACTTTCTCCTTTCTATATTTGGGAGATTATATATACCCCTCGAACATTTCTGTCTGTTCTTCCGCCCCACGAACGCGAAGAGCTTCTAAACCAAAGTTCTCCTGTAGTTGAGCTAAAAGAAAATATTGAACCTGACTGCATCTCTGTAAAGTTTGCTGTTGCAGAAGGAGTAAATGCTGGATTATTAACAATGGCAACAAGCACATCGGTACCTGTAGCGCCCGTAAGTCCCGCCCAATTCGCTGGAGGAGTAAGGTTGATGGATGCATGTCCTACTCCGAAATGTCTGCGCCATGAGCTGATACCTGCCTGCCAACCATTGCGACTTAAAATCGCAGGTGCTTCATTACTTCTGGTGGGAAGATTTGCGGCAGGAAGCCTGCCAGACATACTGGCTGCAGTAACAGACCTATCTGCAATAGTTCTTCCATTTACTGAGTTATCGGCAAGCTTGGCATTGGTAACATGCCTGTCAACAATGCTTCCCGTCTGTACTGCATTATTTGCAAGGTTTCTACTCTGCACTGCATTGTCTGCAAGAAGAGCATTGCCTATCGTCCTGCCTACCAGCTTTGCCCCTGTGATAGTTTCGTCAGGAATGCGAATGGGAGAAGGTCTTACTCCATCAGGATTCCAGGCTGAGCCATTGGGACGCAAATCAGCAACAATAAGGCCACCAGGATTATTCCGTGGGGCAAAAAAGAATTCTACGTTTTGCGCGCCTTCACTAAATCCAATTCTGGCTACAAGGACTTGTGCGCCAACGGTGCTTCCACCTACCTGTACAAGATGCCTATTAAAGCGTGCATAGGCACCGTCTACAATAAGCACACCCGTAACAGTGAATTCTCTTTCATTGTGCTGCGCAAAGGTAAAGCGCTCCAAAATCATGTCTGACCAAAGGTCGCGATAGAGCATTCGCCTGTGAGAAGCTGCTACTGGCCTTGGGTGTTCTTCTGTACCGTCAAAGGGTAAAGTAATTAAGGTTGAGTCACTCATCGTTAAGTGCTCCTTTCTATAATCTGTCTAATAGTTGGATAGGTATTTCCAATAGTGATGTTGATGCGGGAGTGCTGTCCCTCAAAGACCTCTTCAACCTCACTAATAACATCATCGTGTCTTTCGCCAAATGCCTCATATCCAATGCGGTCGCCCACCTGATAATCAACACCGTATTGAAAGCGTTCTTGACTAACAGTACCTGTCAAGGCATGTTCGCAGGGCTGCTGATGAAGCTGTTCGATTCCGCGTGCCTGCAAGCGCTGTCTTTGCTGGGCTAGCGTAAGAGGAGGGTTACCTTCAATACCATCATCTTCACTAATGTCGTTGGCTTCGACCCACAATTCGCCATAATCAACACCTAAGTTAATGCGAGAGCTAGCCACTAATCTGCTAGCACCCTCGCCAGAACCTGCAACCACTGCAGTGTCTCTTTTGTCGATGCTCTCAAAGTTATATTCCACATCTATTAAGTCGCCATAACTAGTTGAAACAATCACTTCGTCTGATAGGTCTTGGCCCTCATAGAGGGTCGGAACTATACGTCTAGTTCCAGATGAAGTATCTAGCTGACTAAAAAAGCGTACTGGGTAACTTTCCAGTACGCTCTCAATGTGGTCATAAATAGTTCCCCATGACATCTGGCAGGTCAATCGTTCATCAAGGATGTCTCCTTCTGCAACTACACCAAGTCCTGTCATAAGCCCCATGGCACGACTTTGCCCTGGCATATCTGCAACATTAGATGTCGCTGCAGCGATAAGCCTTCGAATAATTTCTTCGCGACTTTGCTCTCTAAAGTCACGTGTCCTAAAGAGCAAGCGACGCTTGAAAAGCTCTACCGGGTCATATGCTGATAAATAACTGCCTTGATTTGTAGAACCATCTACTACTCGCTTTTTATTGATAAAGAGAATCGTGTCAGAATCTGAACGCTCTAAATACCTTGCCTGAACAATGTCGTCAAAACACCTAACGGGAGCCTTTAGATTCGCCGTTGAAGTCATAAGATTCGTTTGCCAGCTAAGACTTTCATATTCAGGCAGGATTGCTATGCGTTCTGCTCGTTCATTAAGTAGGTACAATTCCACGGATTACACCCCCTCGAACAGTTCTGAGAAACTCAAGGTGGGATTACCCGCAAGCCCTGTTAGTTCTACTGTGCTAGTACCAACAGGTAGGCTTGGAAAAGTTCCATCAAGGGCACTGAGCCTTTTTTGGTCGCCAATGCTTAACATCTTTGTAGCTGTGTCAAAGACAATACGCTCCCCACTTGCAACGCCTACGATACGCACAAGTTCCTTGCCATTAATTAAAAGCCCTAAGGTGCCTGAAACAGCACTGGTCATCTCTAATACAAAAGGTGCGGGATAATCACCGCTGTTCAAGACAGTGGAGAGACCACTCTCATCAATCGTTCCGTATTGAAGTGGGTATCCTTGAGGCTCTATGGGGTACTCTAGACCGCCAAAAGCACCATTAAGGGGCATGGTCACACTCTGCTCGCTTCTGAAGAAGGGGCTCGGGCATAAAAAGGACACCGTCATTACAGGGGTCGCTAAAGCAGATGCTGCATGCAGTTCAACGGCACCGTCGCGATATCCTTCGATGATTCTAGTCACATTGCCTCTGCTGACCTTGATGGTTTCCTTTTGTCCCATGGGAAAAAGAGATGCGACCTCATGGTGAGACTTACCAACAGCAACAAAATCTAAGGTGATGCGCCTAGTCGCTGCCCGAAGACCACCAACACTACCACCATCTAAGATTGCATGGTCAAAGTGAGCAATCTCACTAAAGGCTGAACTTAGTCCCTCATGTCCCAGCAACACATTCAGTTCATGCGCCTCGCTTGAAATACGAAGAGGGGTCGTACGGCCTTCAGCAGATATTTCGATTTCGATTAGGTTCTCATTCGGCTCTATTACTGGTGGTGGAGTTTGTCCCTTTCCTGTCGCGCCTGAATCATCGTCTGGTACAGGTCCTAAGTCAAGGTCTGGATCTGGCAGATTAGGGTCATCTGGCTCAAAAGCGTCACCGGTGAAAGTTTCAAATATTTCATCATAAATCTTTTCATCAAATAACATATTCTCACCCCCTAGCCATCTGTCTTTGTGCACGTCTATTTGCTGCAAGTACTTCGTGATATCCCGTTACTGGAGTATTGAAGGTTAGGTAGGTGTCTCCTGCACCTGTTGCCCCTACTGGATGGAAGCCTCTGCCAGTACCACCGATGTCTAAACCACCAACACCAGAAGCACGCGCATCAAGAGGAAGTTCTAGCGAAGCATCGAAAGCATCTGTTACCGCATCTGCAAGATTGCAAACCTCTTTAATGACATCGCTAGCTCCATCGCTAAGTCCTTCTACTAGGCCACTACAAAGACTAGTACCAATCTTTGCGAATACTTTTGAGGGAGAATTAATCCCAAAGAAGCTTAGAATTGAATCAAGTGCTGCTTGAGCAATGTCTCGAATGGCATTAATTACTCGGTCTCTTGCATCCCTAAGGCCTTGCACGAGACCTCTGATTAGATTTACACCTGCGCGCACCATTCTTCCCGCAAAGGAAGCCAGGCTACTTATAATTCTCATAATAAGTGAGCTTACTGCCGAAAGTAATGAACCCAAAATCGTAGGTACTGCTCGAACTATTGCCATAAAAAGCTGTGTTGCTGCTGAGAGCAACGTAGATATAAGCGTTGGAAGCATTCTGGCCAAAGTTGTGATGACCGTTATAGCCCCATCAAGAAGTGCCGGCAAAATAGTTGACAGCGCATCTACCAAGGCCATAAGCAAGGTGATTGCTGCATCCAAAATCGCAGGTATAAGTGTTGGTAGCATATCTGCTAGAGATGTAATCACTAGAATTACACCATCAAGCAAAGCGGGCAAAACCTCATCAAGAGAATCTACAATCGCCATAAGTAGTGTAATCGCAGCATCCAAAATTGCAGGGATGAGTGTTGGTAGCATATCTACCAGTGCCATAATCAAAGTTATTGCACCATCAAGAAGGTCTGGCAGAATATCCGTTAATGCTTCGACGATAGCCATCAATAAAGTAATGGCAGCATCCAGCACTATAGGGATAAGAGTTGGTAGCATATCCACTAAGGCAGATATTAGCGAGACAGCTCCCTCAATTAGTGGAGCTATGATGTCTGTCAAGGCCTCTACAATAGACATCAGCAGATTAACAGCTGCTTCTAAGATTACTGGAATGAGTGTTGGCAACATATCAGCCAAAGCCATAATCACCAGTATGACCCCATCAAGCAGCGGCTCTACAACATCGACTAGGGCATCGACAATAGACATAAGCAAAGTCAGTGCCGCATCTAAAATCAAAGGAATCAATGTTGGCAGCATGTCAGCCAAGGTTCCTATTACTTCTACTGCGCCCTCTAGAAGTGGCGGCAATATTGTAGACAAAGATTCTGCAATAGCACTAAAGAGAGTAACTCCTGCTTCTAGCAAAATAGGTACAAATCCAACAAATGCTTCTACTAAACTTGTGATAAGTCCGACAAGTCCCTCTATAAGGACAGGTAGTGTATCTAT
>WQVS01000088.1 GCA_009785705.1 Coriobacteriia bacterium | reverse complement strand
TAGTGGGCGATTACTCCCTGTTCTAGATAGAGATCCAAGTAAGCGTGTGCTGCCGCATTAATCTGTCCTACTGCCTGACCTAGTGCTGCGATAAGAGTGCTGACAGCTTCAGCGGCCGCCTCTGGTGCAGTGTCTTCTCCTGAGGCTGTGTTGCCCAATAAGAAGTCCTGATTAAAGGCAAGAACCCTTTGCGTAATAAGGTCTTCTGGGATTTCAAAGTGGGTGCTGTGCAGAGTGTTGGCTGTGTTTGTAGAGTCCTGTGTGACTGCCACGGCATAAACTGTTAGACCTTCTTCTGTTAGCAGTGCTAAGTCAACCATGTCCGAGATTAGCGCGTCTGCCGCACCCCTCGTAAAGGCATTGTGTTTCTCGTCAGCCGTTTCAAAGTTTAGAACTTCTACATTTAGACCTCTAAGCTCCAAAAGACCTTCTTCTTGTGCAACTTTCAAGGGCAGTAAGTCATCAGATTCCAGTGCCGCGACCCTGATGAGAGGCAAAGTGCTTACTTCCGTAGCGATTGTCTCTTCGTATGCGGGGTCGAGTTCATAATCTACCTCAAGTTCAGGCGCTGTTGCACAGGCTACCAGCATGAAAACTAGCGCAAGGCACAGTGCTGCACTGAGGATTGTTTTGAGAAACAGTGGGAATGGTCTGCCTACCTTCATAGAGCACCCTTCTTTACTTCCTTAAACCTAAGCATGGAGATATCCAGTATAACGCGCAATAACACAGCAGAACGCGCATGCTATCAAGAGTTCTGCAATGGTAACGACAGCCGTCATTATCGTTGCGACTACTCCGGTCAGGTATCCCTGCGCAATGAGGATCTCATCACCATACTTAAAGATGGTAGAAGTACACCTGATGCACCACTAGCCGAAGCGGCCTGTTATATAGTTTTCTGTTCGCTTATCATTGGGCTGAGTAAACATCGTTGTAGTGTCAGTTACTTCCACTAGAGTTGCAGGCTCTTCTATGGACTCTCTCAGTAAAAAGGCTGTGGTATCACTGATTCTTGCTGCCTGCTGCATGTTGTGCGTCACCATTACAATGGTCATGCTTTCTTTTAAATGCAGAACAGTCTCTTCAATCATGCCTGTTGAGATGGGGTCGAGAGCGCTACAAGGCTCATCCATAAGTAGAACACCTGGCTTTGTTGCCAATGCGCGCGCAATGCAAAGGCGCTGTTGTTGTCCGCCTGATAGCTCAAAGGCGTGCTTCTTCAAGCTGTTCTTTACTTCGTCGTAAAGCGCGGCCTTCTTTAAGCTGTCGATTACAATTTCGTCCAGCTCATCGCGCTTACGAACCCCTTGAGTTCGTGGTCCGAAGGCAACGTTATCGTATATAGAAAGCGGGAAAGGATTGGGGCGCTGAAATACCTGCCCTACATACATACGCAAGGAAACAGGATCTACTGCTTTTGCATAGATGTCTTGACCATTGAGCGCGATAAGTCCTTCAACGGATACATTGTCAATCGCATCATTCATGCGGTTAAAGCAGCGCAGCAAGGTAGACTTGCCACAACCCGAAGGTCCGATAAGTGCCGTCACTTTAAGAGGCTCAATATAGAAGCTGACGCCCTCTAGAGCCTTCTCACTGCCATAAGAAACTGAAACATTCTGCAAGTCAAAACTTGCTGTCTTTGATGCAACGGCTTCTACAGATGAGGTCATCGCGGTTGCAGGGGTCTTTACCATTGTAGTTTTCTCCTTTTAGCTGATCGCCACAGAGCAATAATGACGTTTGTAATGCTAAGTATTCCTGTTAGCACAAGCGCTGTCCCCCATACGATATGAGGTGCGGGCGTTGTGGGTTGTGTTGCCATGATATAGAGGTGATAAGGCAAGGCCATTGATGGCTGCGTAATGTTTGTTGCGACAGGGGCAAAAAAGGCAACACCTGTAAACAGTATCGGTGCAGTCTCCCCTGCAGCCCGCGACAGGCCCAGAATCGCGCCCGTGATTATGCCAGGCAGTGCTGTGGGCAAAACGACCTTGCCCAATGTTCTTGCTCGTGTACAGCCCAGTGCCATTGCTGCCTGTCTTTGTTCTTTCGGAATCTGTTTTAGAGCTTCTTCAGTTGCTGTAATAACTACGGGTAATGTCACGCAGGCTAAGGTAAGTCCCATAGCAAGCAATGACTTACCAAATCCAAAGGCAAGCGAAAAAGCTGCGAAACCAAAGAGTCCGTACACAACAGAGGGAACCCCTGCCATGTTGGCGATTGCTACACGAAGCATGCGTACGGGTTTGTTTTGTTTTGCGATTTCAGCCAGATAGATGCCTGTTGCAATGCCTACGGGTAGGGCGAAAGCACTTACAAGCGCAATCAGCCACAATGTTCCTACGATAGCTGGCCAGATACCGCCACCTGTCATTCGGTCTCGTGGTGAATCGAATATAAAGGACCAGGAGATAGATCCTATTCCTTGTATGAAGAGATAGCCCAGCAGAAAGACAACCAATGCCATTACTGCTATACAACAAAATGCTGTAAAGGCACGCACTACGACCTCTACTCTGCGGGCTCCCTTGCTGCTGTAATCGCTAAAGGTAATTACTTCTTTTTTGCCTGTTTTAGTCATGTTTGCTACTCTTGCTATGATTTTTGCACTTGTCATCTGCGCCACTTCTTTCGACTGCGTTCTAGCACCATGTCAGCAATTAGATTAATGATGAAGGTACTTACAAACAGCACAAGACCTAGAGCGAAGAGTACCGCGAAGTGAACACTGCCGCGCACAACTTCACCTGTTTCTTGAGCGATGGTACCTGTCATAGTACGCGCTGCTTCAAGGGGACTTCCCGGAATGATGCCCGCATTTCCTGCCAGCATCAAAACAACCATAGTCTCACCAATAGCACGCCCCATACCCAACATTACTGCAGCGAAAACGCCACTACTTGCTGCGGGAAGGATTACCTTATAGGCCGTTTGCCAGCGTGTATTACCCAGAGCGAAAGAGCCATGTCTCAGCTCACGCGGAACAGAGCGCAGAGCGTCTTCCGAAATTGAAATAATGGTGGGAAGGCAAACGACGCCCACTATGAGACCAGCGGTAAGACCAATCAGACCTGAATCGACAGGGAGATATTCACGGATTAGGGGAACAAGCACCGAAAGACCAATCAGGCCAAAGACAACGGAGGGAATGGTCACCATAAACTCAATAATTGCTTTTGCGATTTCACGAAATCTGCTGCTGGCAAACTCTGAGAGATACACAGCAGAGAGAACCCCTATGGGGACACAAGCTGCAAGGGCAACAATCGTAACCCAAATAGAACCAACTTGTGCGGGCAAAAATCCATAGCGAGCATCAGATGAAGTGGGGAACCAATCGGTGCCTGCAATCATCGACCAGATCCCCACTTCGTCAAATGCCCTCATGGAGCTATGGATCAGAAAGCCAGCAATTCCAATGAGGACAAAGATAGCTGTCCAGCCAAATACGGTGATGAGAACTGTTGCCATCGAGTCCAGTGCGCGCGTATTTCTAAAGGTCGTAATCTTTTCAATCAGACCGTTTGAAACAACACGTCTAGACTCTTGAAGCCCCGTTTGAAATCGTATTACTTTATTCGTTTTTTCTTTTGCAGGTTTATTCATGCCTATTTCAATCTATTCGTTCAATGGTTGGAAGTGCGTCGTGCTCTGGCTGACAACCACTGTTAGCAGTGCCAGCCAGCTAATATCTAGCTTAATGCTCTCTAGTTGACGGGCACAAAGCCTTCTTCTTCAACAATTGCCTGACCTTCTGGTCCCTGTACCCAGTCAAGGAATGCTGCTGCAAGACCTGTTGGTGCACCGTCACTGTTCATAAGCATTCTACGTGCTAGAACATAGCTTCCGTTGCGCACAGCTTCAACAGTTCCCGAAACACCATCGACCTCTAGTACTACAACATCATCCGTAACATAGCCCATGCCCACATAACCAACAGCACCTGGATTAGTCTGTACTTCTGTCACAATTCCCATGTTTGTCTGGATGTTTCTCATAGTCTGTGAGTAATCTTCATCTTCACCTACGATGACTTCTTGAAAGAAGGCAAAAGTGCCTGATGCGCTGTCGCGACCAAGAAGGACAATCTCAATATCGTTTCCACCAAGTTCAGACCAATTGGTGATTTCACCGCGGTAGGCTCTACCCAGGTCGTCCTTACTGATTTCTGTCATGCCTGAACCCGAGTTAACAATCACAGCAATACCGTCATATGAGGTTGTGTTTTCGATAATCTCTACGCCTACGGCAGCGCCATCTTCGAATTCTGATGGGCGCACATCGCGGCTTGCAAGTGAAAAGTCAACGGTTCCATTGATAAGCGATGCAATACCCGCACCAGAACCGCCGCCACGAATGGTAATCATGACATCAGGATTTTCATCCATAAATTGTTCTGCCCAAGCCTGAGCAATGTTTACCATCGTGTCTGAACCTTCAATAGTAAGCATTCCGCTTAAACTTTCACCAGCAACATCGTTGTTGCCATTTTCATCTACATAAGCTTCGTCACCATTGCCATTGCAACCAACTAATGCAACAAGGCTAAAGGTGAGCACCATCGACAACGCTAACACTAGCGCCTTAGAAGTATTCTTGAAGTCGAGTTTTTTCATGTTCGTCTTACCTTTCATTTCTTCACTAAAATGCAGGAATAGGCTCTTCCCCACAAGGATCATTGCATGCACTTGTCATAAGGGTGCATGCTAAGTATTGTGAAAGAAGTTAAGAGCTGTAGTGTTAGCTGAATGTAAAAAGTCGAAGGAACTTGTTAAAAAAATGTTAGATGCTAGCTCTGCTCTGCAATTTGCTTTGTTATTCATCTTTAATCATGAGATTATAGCTATATGGAACATAAACAAGATATCTCTACAGAATCACAGTTACAACAAGAAGTTCAGCGCATTCTACTTATCGAGGATGATTTTGCAATTCGTAACAGCGTTGAGTTTGCACTGCGCCGTGAAGGCTTTGAAGTCAAGACTCTAGACAGTGGGAAAGAGGCTGTTGCTGCAGTGCGCAACTTTAATCCAGATTTAGTTCTGTTAGACATTATGTTGCCCAGCAAAAGCGGACATGAAATTTGTGAGGAGTTACGCCTTGCCGGCAACGACGTTGCCATTATCATGATTAGTGCGCTAGGAGAAACTACCGATCGAATTGCGGGCCTACGCTTAGGCGCAGATGACTACGTGAGTAAGCCCTTTTCGTTGGATGAACTCTTAATGAGAGTCCACGCTAATCTGCGCCGCAGCAGTCGGAGCCGCAAAGACACATCACAAGAACAAAACATTAAGCCGACAAAGTTGCGCTTTGTTTTTTCTCATAAATCTGAAGATGCTGCTACTGGCGCTGCGAGCGAAAGCCATGAACTCGTCATTGATCCCGCAAAACACGAAGTATCCATAGACGGTGAAGTGGCTCCTTTGCGCGCAAAAGAATTTGCATTATTGTACATACTGGCGAGCAGACCACATGAAGCATTAACCCGCAAAGAGCTCTCTGAGAAGGTTTGGGGGCAAGACCACCTGCACTCTTCGCG
>WQVS01000087.1 GCA_009785705.1 Coriobacteriia bacterium | reverse complement strand
TCACATCAAAACTGGGTCATTATCCGTCAAAATGAACAAATCATTCGACATTGTGCACAGATGATTTATCAAAATGAGCAAAGTGCACTCCAGAATGAGCAAATCATTTCTCAAAATGCAGCAATAATTGAATTGCTGCAGCAAAATTCTACTGACTAGCGGGGTCTTTATAAGCACGAAGATATTCCTCTGCCTTACGTCCAGGTACCATTAACTACGTTTCTATTCTCATTTCTCTCTCCTCTCTACCCTAAGCTTCATGCCTTAGGCTTCAATAAATGTTCCAAAGATAAAGCCGCTTCCTAAAGTGAAAGCGGCTTTGCATTTAGTACACTGTTTCCCTTAATTGAAATGAGCCGCCCCAGAAGGACGGCTCATTTTTTGGTGCTCTGAAGTACACTTATAGAATCTGCAATTATTCTACATTGAAGAGCATTGATCCAACCGTGGTGAACCCAAGGTCTAGTGATGCTACAAGCTCAACTGGAGTAACCTCATCAGTTAGTGTGTATGCAACCGCGTTTTCAACGGTTCCGCCTTCTCTAATGTTAGCCGATTGATTGCCCACCAAGTCTGAATCAGGATGTATTGTTACGTCTAGCTCATTATCCATATTAGGGTCATTGTCTTGGAAGGCGCTCATTGTCATAATCCATGCCGTTGTTGGATTGAGGTCATCATCTGTGTGATTTGTTACCTCGTACCAAAACGCAATAACAGGCTCATCTCCAAAATCATTTCCTTCATCACCAGGTTGAATTACTCTGTGACTAGTAATCTCAATTGTCATTTCTGGTGTAGAGAATACACTGTTCTCAAAGGTTGCGTCACCATCTTGAGCGTCATAGTCTTCTGGTGGATCAACAGGGTCAACTGCAACTGGTGGCTCTTCAATTACTTCTTCTGGCTCATCGCATGCTGTAAGAACTCCTACGCTAAGCACAAGCATAAGTGCAAGCAGCAACATCAATAATCTTTTCAAGGTGTCCTCCTTTATATGGGCAAACATATTTACTGTCTGCCTTCTCTGAATCAAGACTTCTAGCATACAGACCCCCCCCCTCAAGTCAATACAGAACTCTTAAATTCAAGTGAACGCTGCAACGCTACGAAAAGAAGGGGTGTGAGGTGTATAGGTCGTCAAAGAGCTAGGATGGTTCCCTAGCTCTTATTTATGGCTGCTCGTGCTTTTTGTAGCTGTGTCTTGTAGTCATCAGCGGATAGCTGCTCCTCTTTTTGCGCTCTGATTTGCTGGCGCTGTTTGGGGGGTTCTATCATTTTTGGCTTGTTTCTTCCCTTTGAGCCATCTTTTGATTGCATCCAAACCAGTATGCTTAGCCTGTTTGCTATTGCTGCTAGCAGATGGTCTTGCTTGCTCCACTCTAGGGCTGGCTCTAGCATGCACATGCAGCGAGACTCAGTGGGTAAGTTTGCCGCCAAGTCTGCTGCATGAAGCACTGTATACGTGCCTCCCATATCATCTAGGTTTAGTTGATAATACTGTTGGAAGTCTGCTCTTAACTTTGCAGGATATTCTCTCCTGAAAATTAAGAGCGTTAGGAGTTTGGGCCTATTTGTCCCAACACCTCTACTAAAAACTCTGAGGCACTATCTGCTGTAACTATTCCTTCTTCGTTGCGGAGTCCGTCCATAACTAAGTCATGCTGATCTTCAAAGATTAATCTCATAAGCTTTGGCATCTTAAAGACATTTCCTGATTGAATCTCATCAATCATGTCAAAGAGCTCTAGGTCGTTAAACTTATCTCTGTTTACTTTGACAGTAATTCCATGAGAAGTAATAGTGATGAACTTTTTGTTCTGAGTGTTTGCTTCTTGAGCATTAGCTGCTTGCACATTAACTTCTTGTTTATGCATCTTACTCACCTGAGATTTGTGCGATGTACTCATAGGCTGTATTACCGTTGCTGTCGGGTAGTGCGGCTAGAGTCAACTCGTAACCTACAGGGTCTGCTCCGTTGTATACAATCTCTCCCAGTTCTGCTGTCTTTACACGAGGAACTACGATGCGCTTTACCTGTCCCGCACCCATAAGGATTTCATAAACGTGAATGCGCTCTGTAAGTCCGCGTGCGTTATGCAGTACTACAGTACCGTCAGCATTTTCTGTGACATTCTCTGCACCAAATACTTCTTTCAGTGTAGCTACGCTGGTTTCAATCAGTTTGAAGCTAAAGGTTTCGTTTCTGCTGGTGACTTCGTTGAGTACTTCGTCTCCACCCCAGGCGTTCACTGCATTTGTTTCAGTCTCAATGGCATTAGCGATGCCTTCTTCTGATGCATATCCTAGCTCAACGAAAGAAGCTGATAGAGGAGTCAGTGCATCTGTGGGAACGTCAGCTGTTCCTGCAGGGGCTGTAAAGATGGCTCCACCTACGTTTGGTCTACCGCTTGCTACATTTTTTGAGTTCATTTCTTGTCTCCTTTTCCTTGTTTTGAGTCTTGCTTAGACTCTGGTCAAATATTTGTGCCAAAAGAAAAACCGCTCCTCTTTGTTTGAGGTGCGGTTTTGTTTGTGAGAGATTTGCTTTCTAGATAACTTTGCTTAAGCCATTGTTATAGATGTCTGTTTGTTTTGGTTTGCTTTCTTCGGTATCTTGCAAGCATTGACTCACTTTTTGACATCTTAACTATATCGTACATTTGTGCTAATTTGAGCTAATTTTTACTACTATTTGCTACTAAAAACTAATAATAGTTAAGCGCAGCTAATTGAAGCTAATTTCTTAGCAGGATTCTCTGCGTGATTGTTAAGCTTTCTGATTGCAATGGTATGCAAATTGCTTACCCGTTGCAGGTAATTTCGATAGCGGTCATTGAAGTCTTCTTTATGTCCAAAGAGTAGATCCGCAATCTCTTCACGGCTCATCAAGCTGAAATACTTTGCCTTCAACATAATAGATTCATCGCTGCACTCTAGCAGATTTACCACTGGCCACAATTCATCATGTTCTTGGTCACGCAGTACATAAAGTCCCTCTAGTTCCTTCTGGATAATTTCTATCTGGTGCAGAGTGATTGGCAGATGGTCACTTTTCTCCCCACCCTGTACTGCACTGCGTGAAGGGTCAGACGTTACCGGGGTTGTCATCCCCTCTTTCAAGTTTTCCAATTGTTGCTCAGAGGTTCTGATTTTACAAAGTAGTTTTCTGTGTGCTTCTAGTCTTTTCTTAATGTTCATACTTCGTCCTTACTTCCAAGATTATATAAAAGGTACTTATGAGCACCAATGGCAACAAATATTTGAACGCACAACTGTTTGGGGTATCTATCATACACCATTTAGCGTACAGGTATTCGATTTCAAAAAATTCTCAAAGTCTGTCCATTTTGCTTACACAAAAAAATGAAAGCAGAATGTGCAATTGAAATGAGCCGCTCCTGATGGAACGGCTCATTTGGCTTAACTTTGTTTTAGGGTAAAGCTATTGCTAGTTCAAGCGCTTACGCATGAAGACCACTAGAGCTACAAAGACTAGGGCGCCCGCGCCTATTACTGCAATCCAAATTAGGTTATCTTGCACGATATGTGCTTCTGCAGTGTGTGGCAGATAGTGGCTAAAGGCTACTTTGTTCTCTCCTGCGCCTACTACACGATCCTCTACAGGAAATGCCTGTGACAATGCAGTCTCTGAAGTGGCAGGCCTGTCAGAGTTGCCCACTGTACGAACAAAGGGCAAGTGACCATTTACCGCAACAGAAACAGTAGGGATGTACTCTGTTGCTGCAGGCTCATTTACCATAAAGGCAGTACCTAGAGGCACATCATGAATTTCCATTTCCCAACCATGCTGCAAGGTGAAGCTATACCACTGATTAAAGGTGATAGTGTGGTCAGAGGCACCTGAACCAGATGCATTGGTGATTGTTGCATCAACAGTACCGTTGTAATCTGCAAATGAAGTACTGGTCAGTCTGACCCTGAATTCAAAGTCCTTGTGCTCATCGGCATTTTCGCCCGATACTTCACTAGTAATCTTTAGTGAGCCTACTGGTGTATAAGTGCTTACAAAACGAGGCGTATCAACTGCAGCACCTGCTCTACCACCAGCTAAGTTAAAGAATTCTACGTTATTAATGGCATCGTTTTGCCCCACCGTTAGACGAAGAATGAATCTGCTGTCTGTATCAGTGATGTCGCCATGGCTATTGGGTTGTTGCTCTATTAGATAGTCATATTGCCCCGCACGACCAAAGCTTAAATCGGCAAGGTCAAATCTAAGCGACCTCTCGATAGAATCGATACCCCAATTTTCAGGATAAGTGCGTGTCCAACCATCAGGCAGAACACCATCATTAGTATTTAAAGATATTGATGCGATTTCTGGGAAGCTAAGCCCTGCAGGAATCGCTGCATCATCGAAGGCCTGTGGTGTTGCAGAGAAGTTAAATCCTGCGATTTCTGGTGCAGGCAAGTGTACCCCCATGGGCCTCTCAAGTACTTTTGTAATCTCTGCATAGCTGTTTGGATCAACGTAGATTGGTGCCGGGTCTGCAAAGGCTGTACCAGCAGTTGTGAGACCCATGACCAGCGCAAGCGCAAATGCAAAACTAACTATTTTCCCCTGTTTTTTGCGGGCGCCTTTCATAGCCTTAATCATCTTCTTCCTCACGTTTCTTCTTCGTTCGGTTCTACTACTTTCATAATCGCTGTTGGCTGTAAGCACGAAACATTCAAGTCACAACCATCCAACGCTGGCATACGGACGATACGCCACTTTCCATAGTAAAACAACTTGATGACTTTCGCACTCTATTAGGGTCTATCCTGGCTAAAAATGCAGACTATTCCTGCCTATTTTGGCTAAATATGAAGAAGATATGAAATAACTAGCTTTGACGCTTGCGAGAGACTTCGAAGAGCAGTCGATAAAGAGTCTCTATATCATGAGCTTGCTGCGGGGTCAGACCATCTGTTAGGCGCTGAAGTATCTCTGCTTCACGATTACTGTGCAGGATAGGAATATCCTCATTTCGCTTTAGCTCAGCGACTTGCTCCACGACCTGCATGCGGTGAAGAAGAAGTTCGCAAATCTGGTCATCAATATGGTCGATTTCCTGTCGCAAACTGGCAAGTTGTTGCTTGGGAACATCGGGTGAATTATGACTATTGTTAGGCATGGTCTTGTACCAATATATCTGCCAGCACAAAGGCTGCAACTGCTTCGATACAGGGAACTGCTCTGGGCACTATGCAGGGGTCATGCCTACCTGTAACAGAGAGCTTGACCTCTTCCATGGCATCAAGGTCAACCGAATCTTGTTCTTTACTAATAGAGGGAGTAGGCTTTATGGCGACTCTAAAAATAAGAGGTGCACCCGTGCTGAGTCCTCCTACAACGCCCCCTGCATTATTGGACTTATGGAGAATGTCTCCTGCGTTCTGGTCTTTGCTTAGGCAGAAGGGGTCGTTGTGCTCACTACCTAACATGCCCGCAGCCTCGAATCCTGCGCCGAACTCTATTCCGCGTACGGCAGGAACGGCAAAGACTGCCTGCGCTAGCTGATTTTCGATGCCGGCAAACATCGGGGAGCCTGCACCTATGGG
>WQVS01000086.1 GCA_009785705.1 Coriobacteriia bacterium | reverse complement strand
TGATGGTGCCTCTATAGATAGGATTAGTAGACCGCTTGAGAGATAGGAGAAAGTTATGCCACTAAGAAATGCTGATGTTATGAAGTTTTTGGCCGTTTGGGAAATGGTTCATGAAATGGCAGATGAGGGTATGAAAGCCTCTATCAAGCGCGGTCAAACAACGGGTAAAGGGGAGATGGCAGAAGACCCTGGTGCCTTTGTTGATGGTTTGGCAGCGATTATTGATGAGAAAAAGGATGCGATAAAGGCTGAGCTCATCGAAGGCAAGGATGCAGAGTTCGATAAGGACGATAGTGCAACGGCACGTGCGGTAGATGAGGTGCGCTTTGAGCTTGCAGAGCTGCGCGGTAAACTAGAATCCATGAGCGCAACGCTTGATGCTATTCAAGCAAAGCTATAGGGTTTGATTTCTATGAGTGCTAGAAAACGAAGACGCCAAATTTTTTGGGTCATAACAAAGCACTGGTGGAGAGCTGCCCTAAAGTCGCGCTTTGGTTTTGTGGGCATTACCGCTAGACGTGAAATATTTGCGCGTGAGCTTCGCTATGCCTTTGAGAAGTTAGGACCTGCTTTCATAAAGTTGGGTCAGCTTATCTCAATCAGGCCTGACATGTTTCCACCGCAGTATGTGTTTGAAATGGAAGACCTGCGCGATTCAGTAACACCAACACCATTTGAGCAAATGAAGCCTGTTTTTGAACAGGAGCTGGGTCGTCCCGTTGAAGAGCTCTTTACTTCTATTGACCCTGTACCTATTGGATCTGCCTCTATTGCTCAGGTGTATCGTGCAGAGCTTGCCTTTGATTATAAGCCTGTTATTGGGGATGATATGCCCGCAGGTACTACCCTTGCTATTAAGATGGTGCGACCGGGCAGTGAAGAAAAGATTAGGGCTGACATTGCTGCGGTGACTCCGCTCGTGAACCTTCTGCATAGGCTAAAGCCGCTGAAGCGCTTTAATATGCCACAGCTCGTGTCAGAATTTGCAGAATCAATAACGTCAGAGATTGATCTGCGTATTGAGGGACGTACCTCTGATAGATTTGCCTTTGACTTTGTTGAAGATCCCTATGTCACTACGGCAACCATTGTTTGGCCTTTGACCAGTAAGAGTATTCTAAGTATGCAGTTTGTGGAAGGCTGGCATCTTGATCAGTCAGAAGAGGCTACGGCAGCAGGAGTAGACGCACGCTTCCTAGCAATTCATGGCGCTGATGTGTTCATGAAGCAAGTTATGGTGGTAGGTCGATTCCATGCAGATATGCATCAATCGAATCTCTTGTTAACACCTGATGGCAAAATATGTTACATCGATTTTGGTATCATGGGCGAAGTCAAAGAAGAGCACAAAGAAGCAATCGCACAGATTCTTGCTGCAACAGTGTACGCAGATGCAAAGCGTGCCATTCTGTATTCTGCCGACATTGGATTAGTTGTATCGGATGATATGCGCGATGAAGTTATCGGCAAGGTGTCAGCTCTGATGAAGCGCACTTTCTCAAAGAGTCCCCGCGATGTGCGTGGTTTTGCTATAGGATTCCTTTCGATTCTCAATGAGCAGAAAGTAGTAGTGCCACGTGGCTTCGGATTGTTGGTAAAAGCTTTAGTAGTAGTAGAAGGCTGTGCGCAGACTGTCTATGATGACATAGATATAGTAGAGGCTGCAGAAAGCTTTACGACAGAACTAGTCTTAAAGCATATGATGCGCCCAGCGCGCCTCTATAAGAAGTTGCCACTAGCGATAGATGCAGCAATGGCTGAACTGATTGGCTAGTTAAACGTCAGACGAAAGTAGAAGAAGAGCCCGCATCTTGAGGTGCGGGCTCTTCTCTTGAAGATTAGCCTTGATTGTGCAGGATGATAAAATGGATTACCTGCGAATATGGGATTGCTCTATATTTATGGAAGCCTCAAAGGAAAGGGAGAAAATGAAGAAGCAACTACTTATCACTCTTGTCATGGGTCTTATCCTTGCTTTTGCCCTTGGCTGCAGCTCAGAAGAACCAATTCTAGCCGAAGAGGAAGAGGTTCCTGCTGCCGCTGCTCCCATAAGTGAAGCTATCCAGCAATTTGTCGACATCCAAAACGACCTTTTTGCCTCTATGCCTGATGACGAATTGGCTGTTGCTGTCACTGCAGAAGGAACGGTCATTAGGTACACCTACACCTTTGTTTCAGAAGATCTCTACGAAGAAGTGCACGAAAGTTTCTTTGAAAATGCTACTGCAGAAGGAGAAATGCTTCTTGCTATTGCTCAAGAAACGGCACCAGAGATTACAGCAATAATCATTGAGTTTGTTGACACCGAAGGAAGCATTCTCGACTCTGCAGAATTTAATTAGTCACTAATTTGCTTTAAGTAAGATAGCTCACGTTTGTAATTGGCACGCATGCTGTTTTGCCAGAAGTATTCACCGGTGAAAATTAGCTTATAGAGCCATTTTTCAACGACTAGTGCGCGTAGCAATCGTCTAAAAGAGTAAATCTTGCCCAAGGCAAAGATTAGCTCTTTCTGTAGCTCATAAGGTGAGATACTGCTAGGGTAGTGCACAACATTTCCATCGTACTTCTTCCAATCTTCGTGAATGAGCCTGTGCTTATTTGCATCATAGGCAGGCGTTGAGGGGGTAAAGTACATCGATTGTATAAGAACGCCCTTAATGTTGTGCTCAATAACAAAGTCAGCGATTTTGCGACCTGCACCTACCGTATGGTTGTCGGCTCCCAAGATGAAGAGCCCACGAACCTCAAGTCCATGTGCTTGCGTATTCCGAATCGCTTTGACGACCTCTTTATAGCTGCACCTTTTATTGAATTGGTCAAAAGATTCATTTTCTAAAAATTCAATACCAAAGACTATTTCTACAAATCCTGCCTTCTTTAGCAGGACAAGCATTTCATCATCAAAGCCGATCTCATATCGAGCTTGCGTACTAAAGGGGGCCTTTATGTTTCTATCAATGATGGCATTTAGCACGGCAATAGCCCACTTGCGGTCTGCAAAGAAATTATCATCTGTCAGCCAGACTATTTTATTAGCACGCGGAACAATGCCTAAAAAGCGCCTATCATGATAGGCAATAGTTTGCTCAATATCTTTGATGACATTATCGACAGAGCGTGTTCGGATGCCGCGCCCCAAATGACGGATGATCGCGCAATAGTCGCAAAAATAAGGGCAGCCTCTTGACGCATGAACTTGCGCCCAAACAGTATTATAGCTAGCCATTTTCTTATAGTTATAGAGCAAGTCATAGTTAGGAATACAGTCGATATTCTGTGGGGGAGTGCGCTCACCCGTATGGACAATCTCTGAATTGTTTAAATAGGCGACTCCAGGGAAGTCGATATCCCCATTCTGGTTCAACGAATTGATGAAATCGAGCACAGACTCATCAGCCTCTCCCAATAGAATATAATCACAATACCTGACAGCTTCAGGATAATTGAGAGAGGCGTGCATGCCTCCCATAACTACGACTGCAGAAGAATTCTTCTTAATATACTGAGCCAATTCATAGCCGCGTTGAGCATTGAAGGTGAATATGCCTATGAACACAATGTCAGCATCCAGAACATCATCCCATACAATTTCTGAGATTGATTCACTGTACATTAGCGTATCCTCAACTAAGCGCTGAGCGATAGTCGTTACCATGAGTGTTCCGACTGAAGGGTTTCGGATAAATTTTCCGTTAGTAAAGAAGTTGCGTAGCGCTCTGCGATAGGGTGGGTTGCTGGGCTCAATAAAGCGGATTTTGCGAATCACAGTGGGCTCCTAATAGGGGTCAGTGGCGTTGTTGTGTGCTGGATGTGTTTTGAAGTAAACATGTCCTCGTATTGTGCGGTCAAGTATTCTGTGCTGGGATTATCAAGTGCTAAGATAGACTTAGTGTTAGATGAACAGTTTCCTTTCTAAAGCGTCTTACCCTACAGGCATCACTAGAGACTAGATTCATGCCTTTACTATATAGTGCTATTGACCAGATATTATAATATCAACTATACTACATTATATAAGTAATGTGGTTAGAATTTCACCTCGACTTGTTGAGGACAATGGGGAAGATGAGGAGGCACTATGAATGTAATTAGCAGAGCTATTACGGGCATGACCAAAAATCCACTGAAGACTTTATTGCTTTTATTTATAGTCTTTATTCTGGGGGCAGTAATATCTGGTGCCATTTCAGTACAACAAGCTGTTCAGAATACTGATACTAATTTAAGGCGTGAACTTTCACCTATTGTAACTGTTGAAGTAGATTTTGAGGCTCTCATGGAGCATGAACAGGCAACGGGCGAATGGCTAGAGACAGAAACTGTTACCCTAGAGCAGTTCTCGCAGATTGGTAGCCTGTCTTATGTAAGAAATTATGATCTCTCTGTTGGAGCAAACCTTTCTTCCAGGGACCTTGAGAAGGTAGTTAGTGAAGAGGATATGCACTGGTCTGATGGTGATTGGGAAATTTTCCACCTTAAGGGTGTTCATGGGGAGAATCCTGTAGACCTTGAAGAGGGCCTTATAGGGCTAACTTCGGGCAGAATGCTTACAGAACAAGAAGCTACCACTTTGAGTTATGTGGTTGTAATATCAGAGGAATTTGCTCAACTTAACAATCTTCATATTGGCTCTACTATGACACTAGAAAGTCTTGTTTGGGATATGCCCTCAGAAGGCTTGAGCGGCGACCAGGCTGTTTTTGATGAGTTCTACGGAGATGAGAGCAACATTGTTGCCCGAAGAGCCCATGACTTTGAGGTTATTGGTATTTTTGAGACTTTGGCAGAGTTTAATTCGGGTGATGCGTGGAATGACGCAGCCATGAAGGATGAATTCGCAAATCGCTTCTATGTTTCAAATCCTGTCGCCATGGATGCTCAGATCTTCTGGATAGAGGCTGAGCGAGAACTCAATCCAGATGATGAGTGGTTCCAGCAAGACAATGAAGACCTCATGTGGGCGGCAAATGTTTTTGTGCTGAACAATTCAGAGGATATTCCTGCCTTTAGAACTGCGGTTGAAGATATGCTTCCCGAGTTCTGGACAGTGACTGATATGGGTGATTCTTTTGCAGATGTCGCCTCTTCTATGGAAAGTATTGGAAGTTTGGCAAATATAATACTTTACATAGCTGCTGGTGCATCTATCTTGATCCTCAGCCTGCTTATTACCCTTTTCTTGCGTGAGCGCAAAAAGGAAATTGGTATTTACCTAGCACTGGGTGAAAAAAGAGGAAAAGTTATTGCTCAAATGATGCTTGAAGTCTTGGCGGTAGCACTTATTGCTATTGCGCTTGCACTCTTTGCAGGGAACCTGCTTGCTGGCGGTATTTCTGAGACAATGCTTAGAAATGACATGATGGCAAGTCAAGGAGGTTTTGATGACATGAGTTTCTCTGTCTCAACTCTTGAATGGATGGGCTTTGGTGGACCAAGTGCATCCGCTGAGGAGGTTCTAGCAAACTATAATGTTGCACTAGACACTGACACTATACTCTTTTTCTTCGCAGCTGCCATAGGCACTGTAGTAATTGCCACCATAATCCCCATGCTCTATATCTTGCGCCTAAATCCTCGCAAGATAATGATGTAGAGCAAGCTCAAGAGAGGACAAACATATCATGACCTTCCTACAAGCTAAAGACATAAACTACTTCTATCAAGATGGAGAAAGTAAAAGATACGTATTATCTGACGT
>WQVS01000085.1 GCA_009785705.1 Coriobacteriia bacterium | reverse complement strand
CTGGGGTCAGAGCCTGAGTAGTGGACATTCACCACATTACCGCCGTGCTCAGATATGATGCTACTTACTCCTACCAGCTGACCAGGCTTGTCTTCCAAAGCGATGTGCAAGGTAGCATTTCTGCCACTGGTCACTAGGCCACGCGTAATCACGCGAGAGAGTATGTTTACATCAATATTGCCACCTGACACAATGCAGACGGTCTTCTTGCCTGCAACAGGTAGCCTATCGAACATGACCGCAGCAACACTGGTTGCTCCCGCACCTTCTGCAACTAGCTTCTCTTTCTCCATCAAAGCCAGTATTGCAGCAGCAATTTCATCTTCACTAACAGTAACCACTTCGTCGACGTACTCCTGCACCAGCTTCATCGTGGTAGAGCCAGGCGTCTTCACAGCAATACCATCAGCAAAAGTAGAAACGCTGTCCAAGGTCACAGCACAACCGCGCTGCAGACTTTCATACATGCCAGAGGCCTGTGCTGCCTGAACGCCGTAAACCTTAACATCAGGGTTCAAGTTCTTCACGGCAAAGGCAACTCCTGCAACAAGCCCGCCACCACCTACGGGAACCACGACAGCTTCCACGTCCGCCAGCTGCTCCAAAATCTCTAGGCCGATAGTTGCTTGACCCTCTATCACGGCTTCATCGTCAAAGGGATGGATAAGGGTTGCTCCCGATTTTTCCTGTAAAGCAAGCGCGTAGTCATAAGCATCGTCGTAAGTACCGGGCACCAAGATGACCTCTGCGCCTCGTGCGCGCGTAGCCTCAATCTTGCTAATGGGCGCGCCATCAGGCATGCAAATCACACAGGGGATGTCCATTTCTGTAGCCGCCAGGGCAACACCCTGCGCATGATTGCCCGCAGAACAGGCAATAATCCCTGCTTGCTTCTGCTCATCTGTCAGTTGGCTAATCTTGTAATAAGCCCCGCGCAACTTAAAGCTACCCGTAGTTTGCAGATTCTCAGTCTTCAGATAAATATGCGCATCAGTACCCAGAGCATAGCCATCAATCATATCCGTCTGCCTGACGACATCCTTCAGCACAGATGCGGCCTGCCTGATTCCTTCTAAGCTAATCATTACACAACCACCCTCCATGAGTGCCTGTCCTCAAGCTCCCCACACTGAATCCCCGTCAAAGTATCGTAGAGCTTCTTGCTTAAAGGGCCTGTCTTGCCTTGCAGCTCATCCTGACCCACAAAGAAATCCTCACCCTTATAGTGCAGCTTTCCAATCGCAGTAATCACCGCAGCAGTGCCCGTGCCAAAGGCTTCTTCCAGCTTTCCTTCGCGCTGCGCCGCCACCAGTTCATCAATTGGCAATTGACGTTCCTTGACAGAGTAGCCCCATTCGCGACACAGCTCAATCACGCTGTCACGGGTAATGCCAGACAGGATGCTGCCACTTAAGGCAGGGGTGATAATCTCGCCATCAATCTTGAAGAAGACGTTCATCGATCCCACTTCTTCAATGTACTTATGCTCTACGCCGTCAAGCCATAGAACTTGGTCGTAACCAGCCGCCGCCGCCTCCCTTTGTGCAAGCAGGGACGCTGCGTAGTTCCCGCCAGTCTTCGCACAACCAACTCCACCACGAACTGCGCGAACATAGTTGTCCTCTACCCAAATGGACACTGGCTCCAGACCGTTTTTGTAGTACAGTCCGCTAGGCGACATGATAATGGCAAAGAGAAAATTCTTAGAAGGAGTCACCCCCAAAAAAGGCTCAGTTGCAATGATAAAGGGGCGAATGTAAAGGGAAGTCCCCGCGCCGTCAGGTATCCAGTCGCGGTCAATCGCCACAAGACTCGACACGGCCTGAACATAGTCCGCCTCGGGAATTGCCGGCATACACATTCTTTCATTGGTGATGTTCGTCCGGCGGGCATTTTGCTCAGGGCGGAAGAGGTAGACCTCATCTGCACTTGTGTCCGCACCCGTGCCTGCATGAGCTTCTACATCTGCATGGGCCTCCACGCCCGCGCTCGCACCCACACCCACACCCTTATAGGCTTTCATGCCCTCAAACATTGTCTGGCCGTAATGAAAGACCGCAGATGCAGGAGAAAGCGCGAAGTCGCCATAAGGCACAATGCGCGCGTCGTGCCAGCGGCCGCCCCCATCAGAACTCTCCGTATAGTCCATCAAAAACATGTGGTCCGTAAAAATGCGCCCAAAGCCTAAATCCCCACTAGGCTTTTCCTTAGGTGATGTCGTTTGAGTAATCTTGATGTCAAGCATATTTTCACTTCCCTTTGTGGTGGCCTTGTTTAACTGCACAAAATACCTGTTCCTATTTCCTAGTTTAGGTGCACGTCTGTCTGCAGCCATGCGCTGTCAAATATTAACTAGCAACTGATGGTGAGTTGAACGGCGTCTGCATTAGGGCAAAATCGCACCCTTATCGGCAGAGCTTACCAACTTCGCATAGCGTGCAAGGTAGCCATGTTTAATCTTTGGTTCAGGAGCAACCCACGCCGCACGACGTCGTGCCAGCTCATCTTCAGCGACCTCCAGCGAGATGCTGCCAGCAGCTATGTCGATGGCAATCTGGTCGCCCTCTTCCACCAGTGCAATCGTACCGCCCTCCATCGCTTCGGGGCTTATATGGCCAATCGCAGCACCACGGGTCGCACCAGAGAAACGACCATCGGTAATCAGTGCAACATCGCCGCCTAGACCCATGCCGCTAATGGCAGCAGTGGGGGTCAGCATTTCCTTCATGCCAGGTCCACCCTTTGGTCCCTCATAGCGCACGACCACCACGTCGCCCTTCTCAATCTTTCGCGCAAAGATGGCCTCAGTAACGGCTTCTTCTGAATCAAAGACGCGAGCAGGACCCACATGCTTCATCATCCCAGGGGCCACAGCAGACTGCTTTACCACACAGCCATCTTCCGCTAAGTTTCCACGCAGTACCGCGATACCGCCAGATTCCGAATAGGGATTCTCGCTCGGCCTAATCACGTCATGATTACTGGGGTCAAGATTTCCCACGTCCTGCAGATTCTCACCCATAGTTTTGCCCGTTACGCTTAGGACAGACTCATCCAGCAAGCCGCGTTTCGTCAATTCTTTCATCACAGCATATACGCCACCTGCCGTGTCCAAGTCCTCGATAAAAGTAGGGCCAGCAGGGGCCAGACGGCACAGGTTAGGTGTCCGTGCACTTATCTCATGCGCATCCCCCAAAGTCATCGGGACTTGCGCTTCGTTAGCAATTGCTGGCAGATGCAGCAAAGTATTGGTCGAACATCCCAAGGCCATATCGACCGTCATCGCATTTTCAAAGGCAGCAGGGGTCATGATGTCACGCGGCTTGATATCGCGCTCAACCATTTCCATCACCTGCTTACCCGCTTGTTTTGCCAGGCGCAGGCGCGCCGCATACACTGCAGGAATCGTACCGTTCCCCGGCAGAGCCATACCAATAGCCTCCGCCAGACAGTTCATCGAGTTCGCCGTATACATCCCCGCACACGAACCACAGGTAGGACAGGCATCCTTCGCAGCATCCTGCACAGCCTCCGCGTCCATCTGGCCACCGTGATAGGCACCAACAAACTCAAACATGTCATCTAAGGCAGCACGGTCTCCGTTTTTGCCTCCCTGAACTTTGCCCGCAAGCATCGGTCCACCAGAACAGAACACCGTCGGGATATTCAAGCGCGCCGCTGCCATCAGCAATCCTGGCACATTCTTATCGCAGTTAGGAATCATGACCAGCCCGTCAAAGGCATGCGCCATAACCACAGCTTCCGTTGAATCACAAATCAAATCGCGCGTAACCAGCGAATAGTGCATCCCCACATGCCCCATCGCAATCCCATCGCACATGGCAATCGCTGGAAACGCCAAGGGGGTACCCCCCGCAGCCAAAACTCCAGCCTTGACCGCTTCACTCAGCTTATCTAGATGAGTATGACCAGGCACAATCTCATTATGCGAATTCACGATACCGATTATCGGACGCGACAGCTCCTCATCCGTAAGTCCCAGCGCATAGAGCAGGCTGCGATGGGGCGCACGCTCGACACCCTGCGTTATCTGGTCTGACCGTTTCCCTGTAGATGTATGTGAAGACATGGATTCCCTCTCTACTTACTTTCTGCCCTTAGAGCAAGATGGGGCAGGCTGTAAAACCAACCCACCCCATATGTCGCAAAACTTATCTCGCCGCGCGTACCTGTACCTGTACCCTGTACCTATACCTGTATCTTAGCTAGATGCAGTGTCCAGGTCGGTGTCGCCTTGCCAGAGCATCTTTTCACGCAGCTTCTTGCCCACAACTTCCATCGGGTGATTGTCCAAGGCCTCACGTTGGGCAGTAAAGAAGGGGAGCCCGTCCTTGTTCTCCTGAAGCCAGTTCTTTGCAAAGGTGCCATCCTGAACATCAGCCAGAACTTCACGCATGCGAGCCTTCGTCTCATCCGCAGGCAGTACACGCGGACCAGAAACGTATTCACCATATTCAGCAGTATTAGAAATCGAGTAGTTCATGCCAGAAATACCCGCCTTGTTTACTAGGTCAATAATCAACTTTAGTTCATGGATTACTTCCAGATAAGCACTCTCTGGAGAATAGCCAGCCTCAACCAGAACTTCAAAGCCGCAGCGCATCAAATCTACAACGCCACCGCAAAGAACAGCCTGCTCACCAAAGAGGTCAGTTTCTGTTTCTTCCTTAAAGTTAGTTTCGAGAACACCAGCTCTGGCTCCTCCGATGCCTGCGATATAAGCAAGGGCAATCTCTTTGGCATTGCCTGTAGCGTCTTGGTGAACGGCAACCAAGCTAGGTACACCTTTTCCTGCTACAAACTGACCGCGCACAGTATGACCCGGCCCTTTTGGTGCTGCAAGAAATACATCTATGTCAGCAGGGGGCTCAATCTCGCCATAATGAACGTTAAATCCATGTGCAAATGCCAGTGCCTTGCCGGCAACCAAGTTTGGAGCAATCTCATTTTCATACACTATGGGCTGAAGTTCATCACTTACCAGCATCATGATGATGTCGCCAGCCTTAGTCGCCTCAGCAGATGTCATGACAGAGAACCCATCTTGCTTTGCCTTTTCCCAGCCAGTGCTTCCGCTCTGACGTTCTGCGACCACTACACTGACGCCTGAATCACGCAGATTTAAAGCGTGAGCATGACCCTGAGAACCATAACCGATAATTGCAACGGTTTTACCCTCTAAAAGCCCTAGGTTACAGTCCTTCTCATAAAACATGTTTGCCATAGTTAAATTCTCCTTTTTCTTTGGTGCTTTCATCAATAGTATAGTGACCACGCTCTAGTGCAATCATGCCTGTGCGCACTAGTTCGATGATGCCGAATTCGCGAAGCAGAGTTCTAGCCGCTTCCGTTTTTTCTTCCTCTCCAATCAGTGAGAGCGTAAGAGTATTAGGGGACACATCTATGATGGACCCTCTAAAAACATTGGTAATCTGAATTATCTCATTGCGTACTTCGCTGGTGGAAGCTTTTACCTTAATAAGCACCAGTTCCTTGCGAAGCATATTGGCTGTTTCAAGCAACTTGACTGAGTGGACAGGCAAGAGCTTGCGCAGTTGATTACACAGCAGTGTCACATGCTTATCGTCTGCAAGGACTTCAATGGTAATGCGTGAAAGGGTTGGCGTATCGGTAGGTCCTACGGCAAGGGATTCAATGTTGTAGCCCTTGCGTGAGAAGAGTCGTGAAACCTGCGATAAGACTCCTGCCGCATTCTCTACAAGGACTGCTAAAGTATGTCGTTTTTTCTCGCTCATGGCGTTCTTCCTCTCGTCTCTTCCGCTCAGACTAATCAACCAAAAACTGCGTGATGTGGTCGCCTGCACTAATCAT
>WQVS01000084.1 GCA_009785705.1 Coriobacteriia bacterium | reverse complement strand
GGAGGGTGCTCTGCCCATTCTTATGGCAGGACTTGTTAAGGTTCCTGTGATTGCTGTTCCTACAAGTGTTGGCTACGGTGCCAATTTCGATGGAGTTGCTCCCTTACTGACTATGCTCAATTCCTGCTCTGGGGGTATCAGCGTTGTAAACATCAACAATGGCTTTGGTGCGGCAGTTGTCGCAACACGTATCAATGACCCTGACTGGGCTCGCGACCAAGGCCAACTGGGGGAGGAGCGCGACCAGAACGGACCGGAAGAGGAGTCCGCCCAGAGCCAATCAGAGGAGGAGCGCGACCAGTGATTGTTGCTCATCTTGATTGTTCGTCAGGAGTATCGGGCGACAAGTTCCTGGGAGCGCTGCTTGATGTTGGCACGCAGACAGGAGCATTTACCGCTGAAGACCTATCGAAGCTAGCCGCTGCGCTTGCCCCAGAGGCGCAGGTAGACGTAGGCACAACTTCAAGCTATGGCATAGCCGCCACTACTCTCAAGGTCAAGGATAAGATTCCGCATCAGCACAAACGTGATGAGCGGAGTGACACCTGCGCCAACTCTCGAGCGGAGTGCTGTGAAGCCGCTGAGCAAGTGCGGAATGCAGAGACGCAGAACGAAGAGTGCTTACATTCTGCTGAAGTCAATGTGCACGGTCGTAGTTGGGCTGGTATCCGCGCCAGCATTGAGGCTCTGCCCGCAGACGTGCTGTCAGAAGCTGCTCGCAATAAGGCAGTCCTGGTCTTTTCCGAACTTGCTCGCGTGGAGGCACAGATTCATGGAAGCACGCCCGATGATATTCACTTTCATGAGATTGGTGCCGCTGATTCCATCGTTGACATAGTGGGTGCCTGTGCGGCTTTGGACGCACTCAACATTACGAAACTTTACGCAACACCCCCTGCTCTTGGCAGTGGGACTGTGGACACACAGCACGGAATC
This sequence comes from Coriobacteriia bacterium, assembly GCA_009785705.1. Taxonomy (GTDB): domain Bacteria; phylum Actinomycetota; class Coriobacteriia; order WRKU01; family WQUG01; genus WRBW01. Next base: position 4,918 of record WQVS01000084.1, on the reverse strand, counting down.
TTGCCCGTACCAGCACCTGCAACTGCTGCCTTGCTCTTGGGTATTCCGACTAGCATGAGTGCGGCCAGCGGGGAACTTACAACCCCGACCGGTGCTGCATTGCTGAAACTTGCTGCAGGCTTTGGACCTGTTCCTCCCTTGACCCCGCTTCACATTGGTTATGGGGCAGGGACGCGTGACATTGGGCAGCCCAATATTTGTCGTATTCTGATAGGGCAGCTAGATGAGGCTGCTCAACAGGCCATGGGCTTTCTGTCTGACAAGGATCCTTCGATGCAGGAAGGCACAGATGCTCTAAGCAAAGAAAAAACTGTCCTGCTGGAAACCAACATCGACCACATAGCCCCAGAAGCTGTGGCTTTTGCGGGGGAACAGCTGCTGGCAGAGGGCGCACTGGATGTGTGGGTGACTCCCATCGCTATGAAGAAGAGCCGTGCTGCCCTGACTTTAAGCTTGCTTGCCAGCACATCAGAGGCAGAGCATTTCGCAGCGCGTATGATGAAGCTTACTGGAACCTTAGGCGTACGAGCCAGCATCCAGCCGCGCTATATCGCAGAGCGTGAAAGTGCGACTGTTGACACAAAATGGGGCCCTGTTCAAGTAAAAATAGGGGCAGGCAGAGTCCGTCCAGAACACGAAGACATCGCCCGCATAGCCCGCGAACACAATCTAGACTATGTAGAAGTGTTGGAAGGGATTACAGCCTCCTATAAGCGCAAATAGAATGTTACGAAACCAGTAAATTTCAGCGTCAATGCACGATTTCGTGCCAGTCACATCCTGGGCAGATGCACGACACTGCAGCTGCCCTAGTCGGAAATGGCCTGTACTTGCTTTTTATAAGTAGCTAGAGATAGCAGGCAAGAACCAATCCCTACAGCAATACATGCCCCCACAGATGCAGCTCCTAGCCACGGATTTTCTGTTGCGAAGTCGATTGCCCTGTTTGTGCCAATGATGAGGTCACCTGATGCGACTGTGGCAAGGCTGACCAAGAGCACGAAGGCTGCTGCTAGCGGCAAGACTCCTGCATAACGTGCTCTTACAAAGCCCACATGAAAGTAGATGGGCAACTGAATCATTATTACTGTCAGGAAGAGGGCGGCCAGTATTAGCATTGCCCCTGCAGTTTCTGCAGAGAAGGAAACAGTTTCTGCAACCCGGCTGAAGTGAACCCCTAGAGAAGCAAACAGCAGGGCACCTAGAGCCGCAGCTACAGCAAAGCCCAGCGAGAAGAGATAACGTCCCATGACTACATTGGCAGGACGCATTCCCAAAGACTTATACAGCTTGTCCGTTTCGTACTTTCCGCTTACAGCAAAGGGATAGCTTAAGAAAAGCGTGCCCAGTAGAAAGCCTGCAAGGAAGCCAAAAAAGACATTGCCCATGGTAAAGCCTAGCAAAGCAGCTGCGCCTCCATATAGTACGATATTTACGGGCTGAATGTAGGGTTTGATGATTGCCCAGTCCAACAGCGCGCAGTCCAGAGGACTACCACCCTGTTTGGCGCTAGCAGTCGCAAGTGTAGTGATACGCTCTTTTATTTCTGCGAACCTCAGGGCTGCTTGGGCTTCGCTATCATCTTCAAGTTCCTCAACCTCTGCCATGATTTCTTCGTCGCTGAGGTCTTTGGTGTCAGTGTCTTGCTGGTCAAGCTCTGCACTAGCATCGGTTACCTGCTCCTCAGTGCTGTTATCAGCATCGCGCTTTTCAATGTCTCCCATTACAACCCTTCCGCCATTTGCTAGCTGCTTACTATTCGTTTATTGAATATCTACCATTATCGCACTGAATAAATCCCTCTTTGAACAGCACACCCAGACCCGCTTCAGTATCTGCCAGACTAAGCTCGCAGACTCCCGCCAGCTCATCTCTTGTCTGTTGTGGTTCCATCAGAATTGCCCGCAGCAATTGCGCGCGTTTTTGACGAAAGGACCCTTCAAAGCGCGATTGCTTTGTGTGTTGCTTGCTGCGCCTAGAGGGATTAGGGAATGCTTTCTTTAGCCATGCACCGTAATCGAGCAGGGCGTAGTTCCAGGTTCGGGCATCAGCAAGCTGTGTACTGCAAAGGTGTTCTGCCGCTTGCTGGACGACGGCCATGACTTCCTTATCGCAGACTTCGTCCTGACCTGCAAACAGCTCATGCAGTACAACACTGCGCACATTAGTCTCGAGGTAAGGAGCGAATTCGTTGTAGGCAAAGGCCATAACACCAGCGGCCGTTGCAGGCCCAACCCCAGGAAGCAACTGTAAGCCCTCATAGCTTGCGGGTAAAATCCCAGCTTGCTGTTCACTGACCTCAACAGCCAGACGCTTCAAGGCAAGTGCGCGGCGGTTGTAGCCTAGTCCCTGCCAGTCAGCCAGTACATCTGCCGTACTGGCAGCAGCCAAAGCATCAATACTGGGATAGCGCAAAAGCCAGCGCTCGAAGTAGTCAACAACACGAACAACCTGTGTCTGCTGTAACATGACCTCAGATAACAAAATGGCATAGGGGTCTCGCGTCATGCGCCAGGCAAAATCACGGTAGTGCCTGCCCCCTTCGTAAAGTACCTGAGAAACGAAGACTTCAAGCCGGTTTTTGTTTAAGGGGACAGATTCAGACATAGTAAGCTTAGTGTAGCATTGCACTTTCGCCAGTCATTTCGAATTTGCTTGTTCATCTCTTCACGGGGCACGCTATAATGGATACATGGATTCAATTGCTGTTGACATAGTAGGCTTTGCTTTTAACGCGTTCAGCCGTGAACCCGTTATATTGCTGAAGCGCAAGGGCGAGCTCGAACCAATCAAGAGCCTCGTTCCCATTGCCGTGGGCCCTTCAGAGGCGCAGGCGATTATTGCCGCGCTGCAGGGCTATGAGCCCCCGCGACCCATGACCCATGACCTTATGAATAACCTTCTGTCGACACTCCATGCTCAGGTAGTGCGCGTAGATGTGCACAGCTTTCACGAAGGCACCTTTCTTGCAGCAGTTACGCTGGATCAGAATGGCATTACCTTCATTGTAGATGCACGCCCCAGCGATGCGATAGCACTTGCGGTTCGCTGCGGGGCTCCCATATATCTGGACCAAGACGTCTTCAATGCAAGCTCTGTTGAAACGGCAAGCATGGTATCACGACCTCCTATTTCTGATGAGCCTCAGCATTCTGCGATGCAAGAAATCTACAACCAGATTCATAACTTTGCAGAGAATGTCCAACCCTCCGATTTCAAGATTTAGTACATGAACGATTCTCGGTGGCAATTTCGATCGTCGCTTCAGTCCGCATTTTCTGATACCTCAGCAGCCAGCACCATAGAGTCCGTGCTGCACGGTGGCTCAGATGCGCACTTAAGTATTCCTAGCTTTATGCGACCTGCTTATATTGCGGCTCAGTTTCTGGCAGAGCCTACAACTACAGTTGTTGTCTGTCCTACTGCGACAGAAGCACATAAGCTGGCGTCTGCACTCATGTCTTATGTAGGCAGTGACAAGGTTTTACTCTTGCCTGAACGCGAGGACACGCCTTGGTCGCTGCGTAGTCCTGACCTTGCCGTTATGGCAGCGCGTGGGGCAGCTGTGGGCGCACTCCGCCAGCGTGAGAAAACTATCGTTGTTACTTCTGCGGCAGTGTGGATGCGCAAGCTTCCCTCTGTACAGAGCGGCTGGAAGCAACAACTACACTTTTCACCAGGGGCAGAGTTTGACCTAAATCAGCTAAGCAAGCAGTTGGTGGATATGGGCTATCGTCGCCAACAAAAGGCAGATGAAGAGGGCAGCTTTTCGCTAACGGGAGACGTGCTTGCTGTGTATCCTCCCTACCCGCAGCGCCCTTTCATGGTGGACTTTTTTGACATTGAAGTAGAGAACATCAAAACCTGGCTAGTGGGAAGCGGTCAACCCGTTGCTGCTTTGCCGGAGGTCACCCTGTTCAGCCTGCATGAACCAGGGACAAGTGACTTCAATAAAGAGTCTGCAGGGAACGTTCGCAAAGCAAAGGGCACACCAGGACTTGTGACTTTGGCGACGTATGTCAGTCCAAAAGTACGTACAATCCTAATAGAACCTAAGGCGATTTTTGACTGCGCAGTAAGAGCTGACCAATCTGTCCGGGCAGCGGCGCATGATGCGGGCTTTAAAAAGCCTGTCGAGGATTACTTTGTATCGCCAGCGCAGCTAGACTTTGGTCCAGCCAACAGGCTTAGCCTTGCGACCCTCGCAGGAGCAAAGCGTCCCGATGCTGAACTTAAGGCACGCAAGCCTCATTCTTTTTCTTCAGATGACCAGCTGATAATAGCAATTCGTGAATTGCTGAAAAAGGATATCGAAGTTTACCTGGCCTTGTCCCAGCCTAGGCATCAAGAACGCATACGCGATGTATTGGTGTTTGCGGGCATTACCGTAGGGAACTGCGTACATATTGTAGATATCGATTTGCCCGCAGGCTTTATTTCAGAGCAGGCTCGCTTTGCTGTATTGACTACGGCAGAGATTTTTCCCCGTTCTGGGGGCTCTGCAGGACATGCCTCTTCGGTTGACCGTGGTGGTGCGACCGGCGACGATGAAGCTGCAGACGAGCACAGTCTGACACGACTTGATCCCACAAAGCTCACTTTTGAGTTTAATCCTGGGGACTATGTAGTCCATGAAACACACGGTATTGCGCTTTTCAAAAAAGTTGACCAGCGTGAAGTTGACGGTGTTGTGCGCGACTACCTTTTCTTGCAATATTCAGATGGGGATATGCTTTATACCCCTGTTGAGCACATTGATAAAATCACCAAATATGTAGGGGCTGATGGATCTGCCCCGCGTGTTAGTAGGCTGGGCAGTAAGGCCTGGTCACGGGCTACGGCAAAGGCGAAGAATGCTGCAAAGCAGTTGGCCTTTGACCTTGCAGACCTGTATGCACGACGTAGCAATATTCGTGGC
>WQVS01000083.1 GCA_009785705.1 Coriobacteriia bacterium | reverse complement strand
TGAAATGCTTCCCATCTCACGAGAGTGAATAGTAGGATGTTGGTAGATAACTGTAGTACGGTCATTTTTACCAACAGCACGACGCGTACTTTGGTCTGCTGCATTGTTATGCGAAAGCAAAACAATGCTAGCTCTCCTAATAAAAACTCTTTCTCCGTTGAGGTGCGTAGACATCCATACTTCAGAATCACCATGCTGAGCAACGTTCCTAATAAGTCTACCTCTGTTGAATGTTTCTACAACCTCAGCATTTGCGTTTGCCCTTGCGTAGAAATTACCTGCTTGTCTGGCGACTGCTTGACGCTCTGATGATGCCCTTGCCTCTGCAGGAGCCATACCTACAATCGAACTCACTAAAATAATCGCAATAAGAAATGTCGTAACCATCTGTCTTGTATTAGTAAGATATGATTTCATTTATTCCCTTCGCACAATTTAATCACAATCAATAGGTCCAAAATTTTACACTCTTAAGGCAAATATTCTACCATGTATCTAAAGCATGCAAAATCTTGCGATAGAATAGACTGGATTATTAGCAGTTAAGGGAGGATCATGAATTCAGTTACAACTTTACTAGAGAAGGCTGCTCAGCAATATGGAGATCTTGTTGCATACTGTGACAATGATCAGCAAGTGAGCTATGCAGACTTGCGCAATTTAGCACGTGCGATTGGGTCCGGTTTATCAGCGCATGTCAAATTTGGTTCGCAAGTGCCTATTGTTGTGCTCTTGCCAAAAAGCATTACATGTGTGGCAAGTTTCCTAGGAATACTATATTCGGGTAATCCTTATGTACCTATTGACTATATGACACCTATCGCGCGACTTAAAGTCATTCGGGAAGTTTTAGGTGACAGCCTAATCATCACTGATGATGCTGGTCAAAAACGATTGCGTGAAGCTGGTTTAGAGGCGCTCCTTATTACAGATCTTACTGCAAGTGACACCGATAACGAGGTCATTGACATGCTTACTTCTACTGTTATGGATGCGGATCCTGCCTATATTATGTTTACCTCAGGATCGACAGGCACACCAAAAGGAGTGACTGTACCGCATCGTGCCGTAATTGACTATGCAGATTGGGTTGTTGCTACCTTTGACTACGATCAAAACAGTGTTTTTGGCAATCAAGCCGCATTCTACTTTGCAAACTCAATATTCGATATTTACGGAGCCATGCGCTGTGGCGCAAAGGTTGATATAATCCCAGAGGTACTCTTCACATTTCCTAGCAAATTGCCAGCCTATCTACTCGAAAAAAATATTACTTCTATCCTTTGGGTACCAACAGTTATTAAGAATATCGCAAATTCAAATGCATTGAACCAAGTTGCGCTGCCAGATTTAAGAACAATCGCATTCTGTGGAGAAATTCTTTCTGCAGTATACATGAATGTCTGGAAAAGGGCATTACCGCATGCGACCTACGCGAATCTGTATGGCATGACAGAAGCTGCTGATGCCTGTTGTTACTTTTTAATTGAAGATGACTTCAGTGATAATGAAGCATTGCCAATAGGAAAAGCTTGTCGCAATATGCGTGCAATAGTACTTGATGATCATGGCCGTGAAGCAGCCGTAGGTGAAGTGGGAGAGATATGTATTTCGGGCGCAGGATTAGCGCTAGGATATTGGAACAGGCCCGACTTAACGAATAAGGCCTTTATAAATAATCCTCTCGAGACTCGTTATAGCGAAGTGCTGTACCTATCAGGCGATTTGGGCTACCGTGGTGCAGATGAGTTACTTTATGTTAAGGGGCGCAAAGATAGTCAGGTTAAAATTAAAGGTAACCGGGTAGAACTTGGTGAAGTTGAATGTGCTGCTGCAACACTTGCTGGAGCACAAAACATTTGTGTGCTTTTCTCTGCAGAAAAAGAGGACATTGTTCTATTTGTTCAAACAGATGAAGATAAACAATTGCGTACAGTCAACCAGGAATTGAAAACAATACTTCCAAATTATATGTTGCCTACACGCCTCATACTACTTAAGCAGTTTCCTTTAACCCTTAGTGGTAAAATCGACCGAATGAAATTGCGCAAAAATTATGGACTCGTGTAGGTCCTGTAGAAATTGAGCACATTTCACTACTTGGAGCTGCGATAGAGGAGAGTCAATATCCTCTACTCATAAAATGTAAGCACAGAATTGAAAGTCACCTGGCGGTGACAATACTTAGAACACGAGGGTTACTAACACATGAGCATAAAGACTGACTTAAAAGAATGGGTTCGTGAGCACTTTAAGATAGGAGATAACCCCGATTATACTGATGTGGCAGACATCTTTGATATGGGATTTGTTGATTCCTTCGGCGCCGTAGAAATTATCGACTACATTGAAAGTAGTTACAAAGTTGAGATTACTCAGCGTGACATCATTGTGCACGGCATGAAAACGCTTGATGAAATTGCTGCTGTGGTTGATGCAAAACTTCTAGATTAACCCAACAAAAGAATTGTTCAAATGCATATTTTTGCGGAAATAATACCATTTTTTCAAAATTTGGTAGGAATCTTCGCTTTTACCAATATTGCTTATTTATTGCTGCTTGTACTTGCAGTCATAATCTATTTCATCTTGCCGGGAGCCAAGATACGCGGTACGTGGTTATTATTGATTAGCCTGTTAGTATTTATGCTTTTTTCACCTGCACTAGTCTGGATTATAGTGCTGGTATCTGCATCAGCATGGCTATTCGCCCTAATTCTTGATCGGATACAGCAGAAGAAAGAAATCTTTCGCCGTCTTGTATTTATCGCGGGACTCGCCACAACCCTAGCATCGCTGTTCTACTTTAAGTATGCTGGCCTTGCCACAGAAGTGACGGCTCAGATAATTTCACTAGTGAGCGCAGTACAAATACAAAGCCCCACTTTGACCCTTCTGATGCCTGTGGGAATATCATTTTGGACATTTCAGACAGTTGCCTATCTAGTGGATGTTTACTGGGGCAAAACAAAGGCAATAAAAAACCCTTTTTGGTTTTTACTAGGGACAACATTTTTTCCTATAGTGACAATGGGGCCCATTACTCGGTTGCAGGAATTGATACCGCAGCTACAAACCAAACATCGATTTGATTATAATCGGATACAATCTGGCCTACTGTTAATTGGTTGGGGCTTCTTTAAAAAACTTATGATTGCAGATGGTTTAGCAATTTTCGTTTCAAGTGTTTTTGACAATCCTCGCAATTTTTCAGGCACAGAACATGGGTTGATTTTCTTTGTCGCGGCAGCTTTTTTTGCTATCCAATTGTATGCAGACTTCTCTGGATATACTGACATAGTACGTGGATCTGCTAGGTTATTTGGCGTAGACTTACCTTTAAATTTTCGAGCTCCCTATTTTGCTCGTACGGTAGGCGACTTTTGGAGACGTTGGCATATGACCCTCATGGACTGGTTCCATGACTATGTTTGGCTAACAGTATTGTACTCAAGACCTGTAAAACGATTAAACCTGAAGACACGCAAATATATAAGTGTTATGACAGTGTTCTTAATTTCTGGCTTATGGCATGGGGCAGGATGGACTTTTGTAGTGTGGGGCCTTTTAAACGGTGTTTACCAGGTAATGGGAGAGATACTTAAGCCAGCCAATGACTGGCTAGTTAAAGCTCTATACATTAATCGAACTTCGTTTTCTCACAAATTGCTGCAAACCTCTTTTGTCTTTACCTTGCTAACAATAGCATGGGTCTTTTTCCGAGCCAACACTATGAGTGACGCACTTTACATACTGCCTCGTATGTTTGTACCAACATTCTGGATATTTACTGATGAAACCATGATAAATCAAGGTTTAAATTTTGAGCAGCTTATGATAATTTTTGCTGCAATAATTGCTGTATGGATTTTTGATTTTTTCAAGGCTGAAAAGGGGCACGATGTTCTGGCTTGGCTTAATGGACAACATGTAATTTTTCGCTGGATTTGCTACTTTATACTGATTTTTACTATAGTAATATTTGGTCATTATGGAGGCGCGTATAATGCTGCCGATTTCATTTACTTCCAATTTTGAGCATATGGTGCAAGTTGTTATAAGTCTTGCGACGCGTGCATTAGATGCACCTTTTACTTATGTTGTGCCTGAAGGTGTGGAGGTCCAAATAGGTGATGCGGTCATAATTGAACTGGGCAATCAGACTGTACTGGGCTTTGTTGTTGGACTGGATGCAGATGATGCTAGAATACATGCAGCTCCCGGTGAAAACCTTGACCTAAAGCCTTTACTGGCCTGCATTTCTGGACCGTTTTTTGCTCCGCAATCTTATGAGTTGGCAGTTTGGATAGCTCAATATTATGCAGCACCACTTTCTGAGTCTTTGAAGCTTTTTCTACCAAAGGGTCTTACTGTACGCTTGAAGAAGGCTCTTGCGAACTACAACAGCACAGGTGAAGTTAAAATGCCTGCACGTAGACCACGAAAAGCTGCTGAAGAGCCATTAGAATCAAGAGGTGACGACCTTCATCGTAGGCCGAATAAGCTTACTGCAGGACAACAAAATGCTCTTGTCGCAACACTGGACCTTAGGGAGAATCGCCCCCTTGTCTTAGAGGGTGTTACTGGTTCAGGCAAAACAGAGGTATATCTGCAGGCGATTGAAGCTGTTCGTCAGGTTGGCAGAACTGCGATTATGCTTGTTCCAGAGATATCACTGACTCCACAAACCGTAGGACGCATTAGGTCTCGCTTCGGTGACGATGTTGCTGTATTGCACTCAGGACTCTCTGATGGGGAGCGCTATACACAGTGGGAAAAGGTGAGGACAGGGGAGTGCGGTGTTGTTGTGGGTGCGCGCTCTGCACTATTTGCACCTGCGGCAGATTTAGGATTAATCATTATCGATGAAGAGCATGACGGCTCTTATAAGCAGGGCAGTTCACCGCGCTATCATGCCCGCGAGGTTGCTGAGAAACTCTGCGCGCTCATGGGGGCGCAACTCGTACTGGGTTCAGCCACGCCTAGCCTAGAAGCGCTGCATAAGGCAGAGACAGACCTCTATCGTCTAGTCAAGCTACCAGAACGCGTTAATGAGCAGCCTTTGCCCCAGGTGACGATTGTTGACTTACGACGTGAATTTGGTGAAGGTCATAAATCTATGTTCTCGCGTAAGCTGCTGGGCGCGCTCCGCCAGGTTCAGTCTAGGAAGGAAAAGGCAATCCTACTGCTTAACAGGCGTGGCTTTGCTAACTTTATGTTATGTCGTGACTGTGGTTATGTACCAGAGTGTGATGCCTGTTCAGTGTCATTAACTTACCATGCACCGCAAAACCATCTACGCTGCCATCAGTGCAACTGCATAAAGCCCGTCCCCGCACAGTGTCCAAAATGTGAATCCCCCTACTTGCGTCAATTTGGCGGGGGAGTTCAAAGGGTAGAACAAGAATTCAAAGAACATTTCCCCAGCTGGCCATTGGTGCGCATGGATGCTGATACAACTAGTAGCAGAGGTGCACATGCAGCACTCTTAGAGGAGTTCGCTAAAAACAGTACAGGTGTTCTATTGGGAACACAAATGGTGGCAAAAGGGCACGATTTTCCAGATGTGACTCTTGTGGGAGTCATTAATGCTGATGTGACTTTGAATTTACCTGATTTTCGAGCGAGTGAGCGTGGCTATCAACTACTGGAACAGGTAGCAGGTCGTGCAGGTCGTGCAGAATTGCCAGGTGAAGTCATTATTCAGACATACAATCCAGATAATCCCGCATGTCGTGCCGTAGAGGCACATGACAGTGAGGTCTTGTTAAGTGGTGAGCGCATAATGCGCAAAGCTTTCGGATATCCGCCTTATGCAGTGCTTTGTAATATCGTAATCAGCGGAATTGATGAGGT
>WQVS01000082.1 GCA_009785705.1 Coriobacteriia bacterium | reverse complement strand
TTCTTCGGCAGTCACAATACCAGAGATTAGCTCACGATGAGTAGTAAGTTCGCGGTAATGGTCACCCATGAGCTCTATGACTTTGTCGGTCATCTGCGGCATGAAGACCTGCTCTGTTCCTAGTTTGCGCGCATACAAGACAGCACGGCGCAACAAGCGACGCAAGACAAAGCCGCGTCCCTCATTTGACGGGAGTACTCCATCAGCTATTAAGAAGGCTACTGAGCGTGCATGGTCGCTGATAATGCGCAGAGCAACGTCACTGTCGGTGGGAACGGTAGCCCCTGTGTAGTTAGCCCCTGTAATACCTTCGGCGCAGGCAGTGATTTCGCGCATCAGGTCAATATCGTAGTTAGTCGGAACGTCTTGCATGATGGCTGCCATGCGTTCTAGTCCCATACCTGTATCGATGCTTTGCTTAGCTAATGGACTTAGCTTGCCGTCCTCGTCGCGGTTGTACTGCATGAAAACCAGGTTCCAGTATTCAATGTAGCGATCACACTCACAACCGACGGTGCAATTGGGGTCATCGCAGGCAAAATCAGGACCGCAGTCATAGAAAAGTTCTGAGCAAGGTCCGCAGGGTCCTGTGGGGCCAGCAGCCCAAAAGTTATCCGTTTCGTCGAAGCGCTTAATGCGTTCTGCGGGTATCGGGGTTTCTTCTTGCCAAAGTGCAACAGCTTCGTCATCGTCTAAGTATACGGTCGCCCAAATACGATTAGGGTCTAGTTGCAATACCTCTGTAGAGAACTCCCAAGCCCAGCGGATTGCTTCACGCTTGAAATAATCACCAAAGCTAAAGCTACCCATCATTTCGAAAAAAGACAGATGGCGTCCTGTTGTGCCAATAATGTCGATATCTGTGGTGCGGACACATTTCTGTGCCGTTGTAGCACGCAGAACATCTGGCTGCTTCACTCCTAGAAAAATGGGCTTAAACTGAACCATCCCTGCTGGGGTAAGTAGCAAGGAAGGATCGTCAGGTATCAGAGATGATGAGGGCAGGCGTGTACTGCCTTTTTCTTCAAAGAATTGGAGAAAGCTCTCGCGGATATCCGCGGTCTTAATAGGTGGGTTCATGTTTAACTGTTTCCTAGGTACGATTCGTGGGACTGATTTTTACTTAGTTCTTAAATGCTGAAGATGCTGAGGGTGCTGTAGGTGGAACCTGTGGAACTGCCTGCATTACCGTGGTTTGATCCTGAGAGAGCGAAGTCGGAATTGGCTGCTGTGGTACGGCAGCTTGTACAGCAGGCTGGTCTTGTGGAATCAAGAATGCCTGCGGAGATGTAGAGGGCTCTGGCTGTGTAGATGCTGGCTGCGCAGGCACTGGTTGTGCTGGGGGTTCTTGCACTATTGGTGGCATTTGCGGAATTGCTGCAGGGATTGCCTGCTGTTCGGACAACACTTGCGCTGTCGATTGCATAAGTGGAGGTTGAGCCTGCGAAGGCTGTGCTGGCGTTTGCGGCACTGGTTGTGGAGCCGCTGTCGGTGGCACCTGTGGTACTGCCTGCTGTGGAGCCGCCGTAGCTTGATTTGGGCTTGCTTGCTGCGCTGCGACAGGAGTCTGGCTCTGTGGTTGTGGTGATGCAGGAGTTGTTGCCTGGCTGCTGGAAGTACTGGCTACTGCTTGCCCAGATGGTACCTGTTGTGCTGTTGTGCCTGCCGTTTCTGCTGCGGCATCTTCTGCATCAGCCTGACGCTCTTTCCAGCCACGAGAGAACTTGTCAGCAAGTCCGGTAATAAAGTCGATAGGAGTCTGCATGACATTGCTGGCCGCCTCTGCAGTGTGGGCTACCTTATTGCTAGCATTTCCCACATTGGTCAAGATGACGTCAATATGTCCTAATTGAGCGTTTAGTTGTTCAACAGTAGTGTTTGTTTTTTCGATAACGGGGCGCAATTCCTTTAGAGACTTTTCAGCCTCATCCATTGTGCGCTTTGTGCTTGCCAGTAGCTGTGACAAATTGCGTAAGGCAAAAACGAGAGCAATCAGCGCAGCAATACCGCCTGCAAAAAGAAGGACGCGCATGAAAGGGAGAAGTCCCTCCCAAGTAAATGAATCAAACATACTATTCTCCTTAAGCTCAATCGTATTGCTTCACAGGTAGCCTACATAAAGCAACGTAGGCCGCAGTTACGCACAGAATCACGTTTTGCACGTAACTTCTTATTCTAGCAAAGGAAAACATTAGATTGAGGCTAAAGATTCATTTAGTTGCCTAGACTTCACTCTCGTGTTCCTGTATTGCACTTTGACAATCTGCACAACGACAGAGAGAATTTGCTGCTACCTTCTGTCGCTTGATTCTTATACGTATACCCAAGTAAAGCAGCAAGGAGGGATAGAGGGCCGCAATCAGCATAGTGAGAGGATTCATCATGTACTCTACTGGCGCAATTAGTCTGGTCAGCGGAGCAAGCAAAGCATCAAGACCCCATAGCGGTATCCCAGGACCAAGGATATGGCAGAACCCACAAACCGCTATATGATTGAAGCCTCCAGTAAGTATGCCCGCCTCTGGTGGCAGAGGCGCAATTGCAAAATCTATCAGGGCAATTATTGCCAAGAAGACTGCTGGCGCAGCTACCGATAGGAAGTTTCTCCGCGGAAGCGGCTTAAGTAAGGCAAAGCCCAATATAGGGTACACAGCAATCGCAAACATAGACACAAAGAAGAGAGTGAAAATAACTACAGTAAGCACACTTGCGAAGACTGTTCCTGCAGGAATCCTATCCAAAAGCATAAGAAGCGAGCCGCCCAAAAGAATGTGGATTGTAAGTGCCAGCGCATTATTTCTCCACAATACACGCCGCAGCTCATGAGGGTTCATCACTGCCTTATTTCTTGCTCTCTCGATTTGCTCCTTGGTACAGACAGGAACAACAGTGGAAGCAAGTCGAGAATCCTTAGGTTCTGGTTCGACAAAATCCACAACTTCGGTAAATCCAGAGTTCAGCTTGTCGTAGTCGCTGCTCATGGCTTCTGCTCCCCCACTTCAATGGCAGAGATTGGCCAGGGCTGGTCGCCCTCTCCTTCGTGGTCATTGTGGGGTGCTTTGGGATACTCTTTTTCCTTATAGGGATAGCGTCTTCGTAGCTGCATACCTAGACAGAATAAGCCAGGTGGCAAAAATGATGCGATGAAGAAGGTTCCAATAGTAAAAATTGCCCCAGCTGGTTCAGAAAGTAGCTCAGAAAAAGGAAAGGCTACCAAGCCGAATATACCAAAAGAAAGTGAGTTAAATAGAGGTGCGATAGGAACATAGAGCACTGCTAATACCCCCAGAGGATGTCCGTCTCCGAAGATTGAGTCTGCAATCCATATCGACGAAATTGCAAGGATACACAGGGCAGCAAAGCCCATGATTACATAAGTTATCCAGCGAACAGATAGGTCAGCCCTCGCTTCAGTGGGCTCAAGACGAAAATATCCGTATCCGACATAGGCAGCCATTGACCCAATAATCCCAATGAGCCATGGAATTGTATCTATAAACCTCATGTCTGAGAAATCGACAAATGGGTCAGATGGAAGAATCCATGCTATTGTAGAAAATACTGCTAATCCCACCAAAGAAAGAACAAAATGGGCACCAAGCGCACGGCGATTATTGTCAAAGATAGTTAAATCTTCTCGACTCGATGCAGCTTGCTTCATGACTGGTCACCCTCCCCCTTGTGTTTTGGCAGGGTAGACTTGGACGATTCCTGCCTCCTGCTTTGCACAATTAACTACATTACTTATATAATGTAGTATAGTGGAATCCAAAAACCCCGTCAAACCATTAGAAATTTGCGACAAGTACTAGTACAGCCCTGAGCTGCTGGGCGAGAATCTTCAAATTTGGCTGATTGCCAATCGTGCGAAACCTAGGCAATTTGAAGTGCTGGGCTACCCAAACCTATTCAATGTGGAAGTCTATTGTTTGAAATGAACTTTCTGGGTGGTTTAGCAAGAAGTCGAGCACATCTTCAAAATCATCTGAGGGGTTGCCAAAAGCAAGGGCGCGCCCCAGTATATGGGCGGCGGTGTACTCTCTCCATGAATCATAATTCTCCGCAGCGCTATCAGCAGCCCTTTTTAGGTAGTCCCATACCTCATCCTCTTCGAGGAAGCCTGCTTGGACACCATATCTGGCAATGATTGCCACCCTGCCATAATCCCAAGCAACCAATGTGGGGATATCCAAAAGCTCCTCTTCAGTAAAGCCGAAGGATTCTGTCAGTAATGCCTTTGCGCCTTCATAGGCCCTTAGTCCATCATTGACTTGGCTTTGTGTTGCATATTCGAGGGCAGATTCATGCACGCGGAAATCAGCTCCGCTTAATGGATGGGTATAACCCTGCTTAACAAAGGTGTTGAATATTTCATCTGCTCTGGGAGATTGTCCATCAGCATTCGCTAGAAATTCTAGCTGTGTGATTGCTGACTCACGGTCTTCAATGCTCCAAAAATTGCTCAATATCCTTCCGGCTGAAAAGGAAGACCAGTCCAATTCAAAAACGCGGATAGATTCCTGATTGTTCGTCATAACAAAAGCCCCGAATGCCAGGTAACGCTCTTGCTCTGCTGACACTGCATGCTCTTCCTCAAAGGAGCGCATTCTGCTTGAGGTCAAATGTCGGGAAAGTTCAGACTCAGAAGCCGTTGCCTCTGTTCTGGGAGCTCTGGGGGTTCGCTCCTCAGGAGTAACCACATCTTCTGATGCAGTCATGTACAGAAGAAGTGCGCCGCACCCCGTCACAGCAAAACAACACACAATCATAAGTAGTAGCAGTCCAAACTTTCTCATATTTACCTCTCTATATAAGCAAACAAATCGATAGCAAAATCATGAGATAGTTCTACCCCTAATCCTGCATATTTTCACAGATAGTAGGATAACATTTGCCGACGGCGCAACAGGAAACGCTCCTGCTAAGCTAGCGGAATCTATTCAAGTCCGATCTAGTTTCAATTAGAGCAAAGTCGCCCCAATTGCAATTTTAAAAATTATACATGCTCTCCCAGATACTTAGAAATTCAAGTGTGTTTCGATTTCGGAGTCAATCTTTAATGTAATTTAGTGGTGCTGGAGACCTATGGCAGACGTTGGGCGTTTATATGTTTCGCTGGATTTTGCGGACTGGAATTGCTTGGGTTGAGTGAAGCTTCTTCGAAATAGACATCTATTATGTCGCCTTGCTTAATGTCTAATGGATTTGTCCCTACGGCTACAGGGAAAGCTGCTCCGTGCTCATCTAGACGCTGTATATCGACCGTAGTATTCTCTGTGAAATATATTCGCAAGGTGTCGTCGGTACTTACTGCCAGTGTTCCTCCGTCGAATTCCTCTGTTTTAATCACTTCAATTATAAGGCTATCACCGTCAAGCTCTAGCACCGTACCAGTAGCATGACTGTTCTCTGAGTCATAATCATAGACGACGGCATGGATGACGACTCCTGGAAGTCCAATTTGCTCATCAATGTGAGTGACCACGTTGGGGCTATAGAGCAAAAACATGCCGAGAAATGACAGTGCCACATAGGCAATACCTTCATTGCGGAGAATTCTCGACCTTGAAAGTGCAAGTTCTCTTGCCTGTGTTCTTTTTTGCTGCTGTAATCTTTTGCGTTCGCTTTTCTTGCTGTACCTCTTTGCGCAATAATTGCTAATCAGTTTAAAGAGCATATATCCAAGCACTGCTCCGAAAGTATTAGCTATCAAATCATCTACATTCGTGCCCCTCATGGTAAAAAGCTGACTTAACTCAATCGAAAGTGAGAAAAAGAACCCTATTAGGGCAATGTACTTATAAGATCTCAGTGTTGGCCATAGGGATGCCAAAAAGAGTCCCAAAGGTATTGTCATTAGTATATTGAGAGCAAAGAAGAGAAGGCCGTAAAGCCCATCTGCAAAAGACATAAAGGGAATCAGGTGAATAGTTTCTGGGACAATTCTGATGCCTGTCTCAATAATGCCGTGCAAAGTGCCAATGCCCGTGAGGCGATACACTGTCATCAAATACAAGATAAAGAGAGCAACCCACACAAAATGTGCTGCTCTTAAAGATTTTTCCGTTGCCCTGTTTGCAGAGCGGAGCAAAGTTACCTGAAAGAGCAGGCAGAGCGCAAAAGCTGAGCAGACTGCCATTACAGTTGCCATGGGGGCACTTGCCAGGGTAAAAAATACTCTGCCGAAAGTCATTGCAAATAACTCATTCATCTAAGTGGCATCCTTCCTTTATCGTGCGCACCAGATATTTCTAATTAATAAGATTTGGCCAGCTTG
>WQVS01000081.1 GCA_009785705.1 Coriobacteriia bacterium | reverse complement strand
TTTTCGTAGAATTTTCCATACAGCCCATTATAGGTCAGATAATGACTTAGAACACAAACGGAGCGAGCGAAGGTTCACAAAGTGACGCTTTCTGAGTGAAATGCAGGATAGCCGCAAGCAACAAGTGTACGTTTGAGTCACAAAGTGACGCTTTCTGAGTGAAATGCAGGATAGCCGCAAGCAATAGGTGTGTGTTTGGCTTTAGAAATAAGTGTCTGTCGCCCATGTGTGACTCTTGAGTAGCTTGGTCTTATTAGTGCCTTTTGTTGTTGCTCACGGTTTCCATGTAATTGCGGAGTTGGTTATTAATCATAGTTTGATATTTGACACCATTTTCCTTTGCAGCCTGCTTGAAGAAGGCGATAATGTCCTGGTCAATCATGATAGTAATTTTTTTCTTCTCTTTCTTGAGCACAAGTCTTTCAGGAGGGAAAAGGTGTGTCACATCTCTACCATACTTTAATATGTGGTCTAATTCTTTTTCAATCTCTGGCGGAGCATCAGTATAGCCATCTTCATCAAAGACTGCCTTGTATTCTGTTTCTTCTCTCCCCTTCATAGTGGCTCCTCCCTTTTCGCCAGTATCCAGCACCGATGATTCTTATTCGTCCGCGCCGTACAGTAAATCTGACTGTAGCAACTTTCCCTTTAACATGACCAAGACAGTAATACCTCTTTTCGATGCCTGAGTGACGCAAGTCTTCCTTCAGTATGCAATCTTCGTCATAAAAAGCCTGCTGTGCATCTTTGAATGAGATTCCGTGCTTTGCTAGGTTTATTTGTTCTTTGCTTTCATCCCATTCAAATCTATACTTATTAGTATACATATTTCTTGCCATATTACAATCCTTATACTGTAGAAATTGGTCTTTAGGAACATCCTACAGCAGAGTGCTAAGCCAGCATTAAGGCTGCGTTAAGCCAAGATTAAATTGAGCAAGGCAACATAAGAAAGTTTTCTACCCTATGGTGCTATCTGAAAGGCCTAGAGGGTCACCATGCTCTGTACAAAATCATTAGCCTCTCTGTTTAAGGTAGAAATATTACTTGACCTGATGAAGTAGTTTATGTACTATTACTCTATCTGACGTAGTACACTAGATGGAGTAATACAAAATTGCCAAACCTAAGAAGGGAGTGAAGATGCCAGAACTAAGTAGTGATATTTTGCGAGGTTATAACGACACTATTATTTTGAGTCTGCTTAATAAGCGAGATTCATATGGCTATCAACTTTCCAAGATGATTCGTGAGACCAGTGACGATAGCTATGTGATGAAGGAGACTACCCTCTACTCTGCAATTAACCGCCTAGAAAAAACAGGACTTCTGCAGTCTTATGCAGGTGAAATTACGCGAGGGAAGCCACGCACCTACTACCGACTTACTGATGCTGGACGTACTCAGCTGAAAGAAAAGATGAATGAGTGGGAGCTAACTAAGAAGGTACTTGCAACTTTCTTTGAGGAGGAGAAGTTATAAATGGAAACTTTGAAGATTTATCTTGATAGTGTGTTTGCCGCGGCACCTGATAGCGAGGATGTACGTCGCGTTAAGGCAGAACTACTTGCCAACATGGAAGAGAAATATCACGAGCTTAAGACTAACGGTGTCAGTGAAAATGAGGCTATTGGTGCTGTTATCTCTGACTTTGGAAATGTTGATGAGCTATTTGCAGAGATGGGCATTACTCCTGCTGTTTCAGGGGATGCTAGTATGGCAGCTAGTGCCGGCGGAACAACGACCAATGCCAATGCAGCACCTACTTATTCCCTACTTTCCAAAACACAGATTACTGCCTTTATTGAAACCTCCAAACAGTCAGCTAGAGGGATTGGTTTAGGTGTACTGCTGTGCATTATGGGTGTTGCTCAGCTGATTCTTGTTGGGTCTTTTTCTAACTGGTTTTCGCAGGGAGAGGCTATACTTGTTGAAGAGAGTTCGACTGGCAATATAGTGGTTACCGTTCCTGAAAGTGCACAGATATTCAGCCCTGATTTCGCCAGCTTGTCTGTTGTGCTACTGTTCCTATTCATCATACCTGCAGTGGGCTTATTCATTCATCATGGGATGAAGTTGTCGCACTTTGAAGATATTAATGAGGGTCGCTTTCGTCTTGATGTTGGACAACGTGCACAACTCAAAATGACTGCTGATGAGCTGCGCTCGCAGGATAGTCGTAAGGTTATAACAGGCGTCACTCTTATCTTGTTGGGTGTTGTGGCAATAGTGTTGGGCGGCTTTATGCAATCTGCTCTTTCGCCAGGGACGAATGTTATACCCCAAATTCAGACAATCGCCGTCATATCCCTACTACTTGCAATAGGCATTTCTGTTCGTATGTTTATTGTTCACTTTATGTATCGCGGAGCCTACGACAAGCTACTTCAACGTGGTGACTATACTCCAGAAAATCGCAAAAATGACACCATTGTGGGAGCAATCGCGTCGTTTTACTGGCCCTTGGCAGTAGTCGTCTATCTGGGGTGGAGTTTTGCCTTTGGCGCGTGGCATATCAGTTGGATTATTTGGCCGATTGCAGGTGTCTTATTTGGAGGAATTGCAGCCTTTATACCAGAAGCAAGAAAGGCTGCTCAAAACAACTGGGACGTGTAAAATTCAAAAGTATTGACTAGAGAGCTGCTGCTCACTATGATTGGTAGTTGGCAGGTTAAAACAAAACGGCCGCCATTGGACTGGTGGCCGTTCGCACTTAAGAAATATGTAGAGGGCGAGCCGTCTGCCCCAACGCTTTGGGTTTGCCTATCTACTACCCATTATGCGATTTTCTAAAACAACTGTCAACTATAGCTATTTGAGGAGTAAGGCATCATGAAGATTATCTATTCTGGCAAAACTAAAGACGTACTAGTTGACCAACATACTGGTGACACTTATTTATTCTGCAAGGATAGTGCTACAGGAGAAGATGGTGTATTTGATCCTGGCTCAAATACTGTTGGTGGCAGTGTTGAAGGCAAGGGTAAGCAAGGACTTATCATCAGTGCCCATTTTTTTGAGCTACTTGAACAGGCTGGCATCCCTACACACTACTTAGGTGCTGAAGTTGATAAGAGTCTGATGAAGGTGCGTCCTGTTACCGTGCCTCCTCTTGAATTTATCCTGCGCTACTATGTTGCGGGCAGTATGAGTCGTCGCTTTAGCTTGGAAGAGGGTCTTGCCTTTGACCCCCCCTATTGTGAGGTGACTCTGAAGAGTGATGAGCAGGGTGACCCTCTCATCACAGAGCGTATTTGTGTCATGAAAAACCTTTTGGAGCCAGGCGAGTTCGACCAGTGCCTAGACCTGCTCCCCCGTATTGGTGCAGTGCTGCAGAAAGAGCTTTCGACCATGGATTTGAAGTTGCTCGACTTCAAGATAGAGTTTGGCTTTGATGAGCAACGCAACATTGTAGTTGCCGATGAGGTAACGCCTGACATTTGGAGGGTACAGGACAGTAACGGCAACATCCCCAATCAGATAGATTGCGCTAACCTTATTCTTAAGCACATTTAGTGATGGCTCACTTGAAGCCCTGTTTGGCCTGAACTGGTCGGACACTGAAGTTTGGACCGTCACTGCAAGATAGAGACTAAACTTCGAGTTAAGGGTGGGCATGACTGACAAGAACCGCAATAGTAGACGCGAAGCTCTTCAGCAATTTATTGAATCTTTTGGTGTTCCCAAGTGGCTTATCAGTGGAGGTCTTACCTCTGTAATGGCTCTATGTCTGGGCGTTGGCATCGCGGGTATTCTCTATATTTACAATCTAACCTCCACTATATCGGTACCCTTGTTACTGGCTGCCGTTGTGGCAGTTGTTGCCTATCCACTGGTTAAGCTGGGAGACAAGATTAAGCTTCCCCGCGCCATTTCATCGATATTGGTAATCTTCTTATTGCTTGCTCTAGGATGGGTTACGGCACAAATTACCTTTGATGGAGTAATCAGTCAAGCGCCCTATATTGCACAGCAGGTGACCGACGGTGTTGACCAGCTGGCAGACTATGCCAAAGATGCGATGATAAGCTTTGGTCTTGATGAGGCTACAGCTGATGATTACATGAGCCAACTAACAGAGGGCGTGTCAGGTCTTTTTGCTCCCGCTGCCAATGGGAATGGAAATGGCTATGTTAACGGGGCCGATGGGGGTGGAGGGGCCACCACAGGAGTAGACCTTAGTGGAATAACTTCAACGATACTGCAGGGTGCAAGTGCTGTTGGAGGCTTCCTCTCAGGGCTTGCAGGGGGCATTCTTAGCTTCTTCTTCTTCCTTGTATTTCTATACTACTTCCTGTCAGACTTTGAAAAAATTCGCGACTGGATAAGCGATAACCTTTTTGCCGATAAGCGCTTAGGCAAGAGCGTCATTAATGATGTTACCTATTCTCTTAGTGGCTACTTTCGAGCAACTACCTTAACAGCAATCATTGTGGCCGTTGCCATAGGTATACCTCTATGGATTATAGGGGTTCCTCTTATCGTTCCCATCATTATCATCACAGTTCTCACTGCCTATGTTCCCTTTATCGGTGCACTTATCGCAAGTGCCTTTACTGTACTGATTGCACTAGCGGCTGGCGGTTGGGAATATGCCCTGGCTGCCATCGTTATTATGCTTATTGCAAATAATGTCTTGCAGACCTTTGTCAGCAACAAGCTAATGGGTGATTACCTGAACCTGCACCCTCTGGCTGTATTGATAGCTACCCTTTTTGGTACGGTTGCCATGGGACTAGTGGGAGGCGCCTTAGGTGCACCCTTCCTTGCAATCGGTATCGCCATTCACAAGCGCGTGCAAAAGTTTAAAAATGGAGAGCTTACCGATGAAGACCTGGAGGAGCGTGTCCACACCAACAAGCAATTGCATGGCCTGATTGAACCGCTGATAAAGATTTTCAAGCGTCGCGCTGCTAAAGCTTCATAGCGATAAGGTTTACGAGACTCTCCCCTGTAGATTCTTCTGCTTCAAAGATATGATTTCTGTCGATAGGATTACTGTATAGTTCTGCAGTAGTTACTGCTCCTATGCTAAATATTTTGAGTCCATTTAGATAGGAAATGCCTGCACCTGTTCCTGTGCTAGCGCAAATCCCGGTACTGCCATCGACAATAGCGATGAAGTTCCTCACTGTTGAAGGTGAAGTAAAGGCTATTCCATCTGCTGTCTCAATGCTCAATATGTCTGCACTGCTTGGATTTGCCTGTACAGTTTCATAGATAGGAGCTACGGTAACTTCGTAGCCTAGCTTTGGCAATCGCCCCTGCAAGACATCGCGCGCCTCAAGGGCACGAGGGATAAGTACATGTCCCCTGCTCTCGTCAGAGTCTTTGGATGAAATTTTGCCTTTAGACAAGGTCTCAAACGCTTCAACCAAACCTTCTGCTTGAAAGTTTGTTTCTGGCATGAGTTCAACCCTATACCCTCTTAACTCTAAGGCATGCGCTGTAGAGGGCCCCACCACCGCAATTTTTGGAAAGTGCTGGCAGCAAGCACCTTTAGGTAGGTAGGTAAAAAAGCGATTTACTGCATTAATGCTCGTAAACAGTATCCAATCATAGCTGTCTAACTGGGCAATAGCCTGCTTGATAGGACTTTCATCGGGCGGCTCAATAAGCTTTATCGTAGGAAAAGAGATAACGCGTGCGCCCAAACTCTCAAGAGCACGCGTCATAGCAGTGCTCTGCTCTGGTGTACGCGTCAGTACGATGGACTTATTTGTTAAGCAATTCTGTTGCATCGCTGGCTGCTCTTACTGCTGCTAGAACCTCATCTGCCCCTTGCTTCTTTAGTTCTGCTACTACAGATTCTCCCAGAGCAATAGGGTCGCTATCGCTCCCCACTTGGCTTACACGCAGGATGGTTGAGCCATCTACCGAACCTACCATGGCATCAATCCTCAGGCTGCCCGAAGCCTCATCTTCATAGCGACAGTAGGCCCCAATAGGTACCTGACAGCCCCCTTCTAGACGATTCATGACTACACGTTCTGCTGTAATGCAGCACATAGTTGCAGCGTCGGTGATTTGTTCGCAGAGCTCATGCATGTAAGAATCATCGTCACGAATCTCTACTCCTACAGCACCCTGTCCCACTGCTGAAATCATAATATCAGTAGATAGATAGGTTGTGATGCGGTCTCCCCAGCCTAAGCGGCGTATGCCTGCTGCAGCTAAGATGACGGCGTCCAATTCGCCGTCCTCTGCTTTGCGCATACGTGTATCCAAGTTCCCGCGTACGTCTACTATTTCAATGTCGGGACGCAGGCTACGCACATGAGCAATGCGCCTAAGAGA
>WQVS01000080.1 GCA_009785705.1 Coriobacteriia bacterium | reverse complement strand
GGAGAAGACCCAAAGTTTATCGCGCGCCGCATTCTCATCTTTGCTTCAGAAGATATTGGAAATGCCGACCCTCAAGCATTGCTTGTTGCAGATGCAGCCTTTCGCAGTGCAGAAATTATCGGCATGCCCGAATGCCGCATTAACTTAGCACAAGCTGCAAGCTACATGGCCCTAGCTCCGAAAAGTAACGCGGCTTGCATGGGTATAGTTAAAGCTTACGAGGCAGTCGAAAAGGGAAAGGCAGGCCCAGTCCCTAGTCACTTGCGTGACCGTACTCGTCCTGGCAGTGACGAATACGGACCATATCTCTATCCTCACGTCTACCCAAATAATTGGGTACAGCAACAATATTTACCTGAGGGTATCCAGCGCGGAGATTTTTACACACCTGGAAAGGTGGGCTGGGAGGAGCGAGCCCAGACTCGCCTTAAGAAGATCTATGCTCAGCAACTAGAACCAGAGCTTAATGAGGGTTCTTGTGGCAAGGAAGTCTCAGATAAAGACGGTGAAAGAAGTGAAGATAACTGATGATTCTGCGAAATGATAACGAGATAAGCCACTGTACCTTTGAGCACATCGAAGCAGCTAAGGGTGTCCATCATCTGTTTACCACACGTCTTGGGGGCGCGTCGGAAGGGGCATACAGTAGCATGAACCTTAGTGCCCTAACGGGAGACAATCCCGATGTCGTAATGCAAAACTATTATCGCATTGCCAGTCTAGGTTTCCCTGTGGAAAGCATGGTCTTCTCTAAGCAATCACATGGTTGTAGAGTACGCCAGATTACTGCAGAAGACCGCGGCAAGGGGATAGTGCGAGATTGCGACTACAAAGGTATTGATGGCTTGGTGACCAATGACCCCAGTGTTACCCTTGTAACCTTTTATGCGGATTGCGTGCCTTTGTACTTTTATGATCCAGTGAAAAGGGCGATAGGCTTGTCTCATGCAGGGTGGCGCGGCACCGTAGGGCAAATAGGAGCAAAGACACTGCAATCGATGGCAGACCATTATGACAGTGATCCGGTAGACATCCTGGTAGGGATCGGACCATCAATTTGTAAAAGTTGTTTTGAAGTGGGTAATGAAGTAGCAGAGGAATTTGCTCAAGCTTTTGATTTTGCCAGTGACTTCATTGTGTCTTGTGGCAAAAAGCCAGATAAGAGTTACATAGACTTACAAGGAATCAACAGGCAATCATTGATATGTGCTGGAATACCTGCAGAAAATATTGAATTGTCAGGAATGTGCACAAAAGAAAATACAGACCTGTTTTACTCTCACAGGGCAATGGGACTTAAAAGAGGAACCCTAGCGGCCTTTATGCGGCTAGACGATGCAGAAGGGCATAGAGGGGCACGCTAAAATCTCTATACCCAAATTGTACCCATTTACCGATTTAGACTTTGCTGATTTTGTCAGTATAACGCTCTGACCTGCGGTTTTCTGGTGCGCCCTGCAGGATTCGAATGCAAGCGCAGTGAGCGAACATCGCCTGCGAATGTTCTAGCGAACGAAGTGCAGCAAAGCTAAAGGCAACCTGCGGCGTTCTGATTCGTAGGTGCGATTAAGTGTAAATGGATAGCAACGAGTACATCTGCTAATACCCGTTTGACCTGCGCTTATGTACTGTTTGCGCACGGCTGCAATTGTTGAAGCTTGATAGCGAGTAGTCACGAATTGGTCACGAAATCGCTAGGGTGGAATGAGCACGATTACTCACAAATTTATGGGATTGTGAGTGAAGGTGTCTTTCTGCTCTGGTGATTCGTATATCTGCAAACAGTGCTATAATAAGGTCTTATTAACTGGTGCTAATAACAAGTTCTATCAAGGAGAAAACATGGAAGCTGCAATCAAATTCTCGCAAGATGTTGTACCTATCGGTGATCTAAAAGTAAATCCTGGAAAAGTGATTCGCCGCACACATGAAACTAGGCGCCCCGTGTTGCTTACTAGTCGAGGCAAAGGAGTTGCTGTAGTTCAATCGCTGGAAGAATACGAGGCAGTGCAAGAAGAACGTGCTTTCATCAAGGCAATCTCACAAGGCATGTCTGACCTAAAAGCAGGTCGTACTATGACACTAGATGAGCTTGATCAGCGTCTGGGTCTAGTCTAGTCATGACAAAGAAAAAGACTCCTGTTGTAATAGTTGAATCTGCTGCTGCAGACCTTGAAGACATTCTTGACTGGTATAGAGAAGAATTAGTTCCAGATGTTGGCATAGAATTGGTAAAGAGGGTTCGTAAGCGTCTGACACAGCTCCAGACATTTCCTGAAATAGGAAGAGAGGTTCCAGAATTCAATGACCCCACTATCCGCGAACTGATTGAATCACCTTTCCGTATCGTATACCGTTTTGATGGGGAAATTGCTTCAATAGTCAGGGTCTGGCGTAGCGAAAGACTCATGAAAGACCTTTAGTGCGGTAGCGGAGAAAGTCCAAATCAAAGTCACGAAATCGCTAAAGAGGAAATGAACATAACTACTCACAAACTAGCAGGTTTGTGAGTAATAGTGCAAAGAGAATTTCACAGCCTGTGTGAGGACTTCGTTATTTTGTGCAAAGGAAAATTGCTAAAAGTATACCGATTTCGACATGTCTTTGACACGAAATTCTGCGTTGAGGCAAACATCAGGCAAGTAAATTACGGGGTATCATACTTTTACAAAATTGCATTTCCGCAGGTAGAGTGCTTGCCGTTTATGCTCTCTGCGTTATTTTGGCGTTGAGAGGCAAGTACCCGGCAAGTAAAATTACATCCAGTAGGGTACATAACTTTTGGTCTTTGCACTTGCTTCTGGATCAAAGAGCTTAATGAGCCCCTGCTCAACAGCCTTCTTAATAAGTCTTGACGTCATTGCCTGACTGCTATCTGGCAAATTGAGTCTGCTGCGAAGTGATGCATTTGTTAGATGCTCGCCCACGGTCTGTTGGTAGCATGCGTGGATATATATAGTGGGTCAGGTCATTTAATGGTGCGCCCTGCAGGATTCGAACCTGCGGCGTTCTGATTCGTAGTCAGACCCTCTATCCAGCTGAGGTAAGGGCGCACTCACAAATAGATACTTGCATTTCTACAAGCAACATAACATGATGCCATTATCGCCCTCTTTAGTCAAGCAAATTCAACCAAAAGTGTCGTTAATAAGCGATATTGTCCTAAGTATTATTGAGCGAAAATGTCACAGAGCTGCCAAACTTAATCTCGAAGATGTTAGCAGCATTTCGAGAGATAAGGATGACAGCTCCTATGACTATGCTATCAGCAAAGGAAACGCTTATGTATGACGAAATAACACTTGTACTTGATGGAGCGATTACCCACGAACAAGCAGCACTTAAACTTGGAGTAACTACTCGCACAATTCGTAGAAAAATTGCACATTATCTCAATGAGGGAATAGAAGGTCTTGTGCATAAATCACGTGGCAGCACTCCTCACAATGCACTTAGCTTTGAAGATTGGGCAACAATAACTACACTCTATAAAGAAAAATACCTTGGCTACAATTTCTCTCATTTTCGAGACATGCTAGAAGAGCGCGAAGGCATTACCGTATCCTACTCAACTATCTATATCATCTTAGATGAGCTAGGACATAAGTCTCCTCGTGCCCACAAAAAGACAAAGAAGAGACTTCATCCTATAAGAGAGCGCAAGAAAAACTTTGGGGAGCTCGTGCAAATGGACGGAAGCATTCATTTGTGGTTTGGGAAGCGAAAAGCAGTGCTACATCTTGCCATCGACGATGCCACCTCTCATGTTTTAGGTGGTCACTTCGCTTGGACTGAAGCTCTAGACAGATACTTTGAGGTCTTTTATCAGATAGTAACTAGATACGGTATTTCCTATTCTTTCTACACAGACCAAAGGGCAATCTTTGAGTATAGGAAGTCTTCTAGTAGTGCCTTAAAAGATGATGCACACACTCAATTTAGGCTCGCTGCAGCACAACTTGGTGTCGTGGAGATGAAAGCTACTTCAATACCTCAGGCAAAGGGAAGAATCGAGAGAGCCTTTGGCACTTTCCAAGATCGTCTAATCAATGAAATGAAAACAGCAGGAGTAGAGACAATTGATGCTGCAAACGATTTCTTGAAAGGCTTTATAGATCGCCACAACAAACGCTTTGCACTGGACTGTGAACAATTGCCTTCCCTTTTTGGACCCAAGCCATCTGAAAGTGAGATTAATCTGGCTCTAGCACGTGTGTCAGAGCGAAAAGTCTTATCAGGATGTGCAATCAGCTGTGCGGGTACAAAGTATTTCCCTGTGTGCCATCAAGGTAGAGTCTATTTACCCAAAGGCACTAGTGTACTTGTTATCAAAACCTATGACCAAAGACTGCTGCTTTCCTTAGAAGATAATCTTTGGCCTCTTATACCCGTAGACAAGCCATGCAAGCAGTCAGAAATTGTTATTCCAGAAGGGAGGCTCTATGAAGAACGAAGATATCGATATCTAATAAAGAAGTACCAACTAGCAGCTTAACGGATGGACATTATCGCTCGATATTGACAGCAAATTCAACCAAAAGTGATACCGGGCAAAAGTTAGGTAAAATAGATGCTTATGATAGAAGCCATTATCCATTATTTTCAACATAATTCTGCTGATTTCTTTCTTGCGATATGGCAGCATGTGTACATTTCGGCAATCGCTGTATTTGCAGCACTAATAATTGGTTTTCCGCTGGGGGTACTGTCTTCGCGCAATAAGCATATACGTACTTTTGTCACAGGTACATTTTCAGCACTGCGAGTCATTCCCAGTCTGGCTCTTCTTTTTCTCATTGTTGCTCTTACAGGAATGATAGGTGTTCCTGCAGCAGTGGTTGCTCTTACTGTACTTGCGCTTCCTGTTATCCTCATCAATACTACGGTGGCGTTTTCACAGTTGCCCGATGCGCCTGTAGAGGCTGCAACCTCATTGGGATTCACTCAATGGCAGACCTTCTGGCAGATAAAGCTACCCCTAGCAAAGCCTCTCATGTTTGCGGGTATTAAAACCGCAGCGGCAGAAGTAATCGCCAGCGCAACACTTGCAGCCTTTATCGGTGGAGGAGGCCTGGGCACCCTTATTTTCTCAGGATTACGCATTATGCGCACTGATCTTCTCCTTATTGGGGGAATATCAGCTGCTGCACTTTCGCTCCTCGTACTGGCACTTCTTAATCTGCTTGAAAGGTTCCTCATACCCTGGAGGCATCTATCCAACTAGACTGTGCTAGATTACATCATCTTACGTTTCTCATGGGACTTCCTTAGGTAGTCTATTATGGATATCAACACTTTAATTGATTGGAGATTTGAGGCATATGAATATGCTCGACCGTCTAAGCCACCCTGTTCTTCGTAAGATAATCAAATCGCTAACACTCTGTTTTGCTGTTAGCCTTACTGCAATAATGGGAATGGCTCTTGTAGCTTGTGACAATTCGACAGATGGATCGACTTCTGTCCAGGTAGGTTCAAAAGACTTTACAGAAAACCTTATCCTAGGTGAACTATATGCACTTGCACTCGAAGATCAGGGTATCCCTGTAGAGCGCAGGCTAGGACTTTCAACAGCAGTTGTGCATGAAGCCCTTATAAATGGCGATGTTGACCTGTTTCCCGAATATACCGGTACGGGCCTGATGTTCATTCTTGGGTTACCTATGGAGACTGACCCCCAGGTGGTCTTTGATACTGTCCAGCGTGAATATGCTGAACAATTTAACGTTACCTGGCTTGATAAGGCAGCCGTGAATAACAGCTTCGGCATCGTTATTACGCGCGAGATTTCAGAGCGCTACAACATCACCACCATCAGCGACTTTCAGCGCGAGGCATCCAATCTGCGCTTTGCCTCACAGGGTACTTTTGAGGTGCGTGAAGATGGCCTAGCTCTGCTGGAAGAAGTCTACGGGCCCATCGAACTTGCATCTCTGGCAGCCTTTGACAATGCTCTAAAGTATGAGGTTCTTCGTGGTGGTCAAGCAGACGCAACAGTTGCCTATACAACAGAAGGACAACTCGCGGACCCCTACTTTGTGCTGCTAGAAGATGACAGGCGAGCCTGGCCTCCCTATAACGTCGCCCCCATTATTCGCACAGAGGTACTAGAACTTCATCCAGAAATTGCAGCAATCCTTAACGCGATATCTGCAGACCTCACCAGCGAAAAAATGATAGAGCTTAACGCACAGGTTGATGTTGAGGGACAGCGCTTTGAAGATGTTGCACGCAACTATTTTGACTCTATTAGAGACAGCATCCAGCAATAAGCACTAGAGCCTACTATGACTTCTGTGGCTTTTGTGACCGCGCAGCGACCAATGATGTCACTCCATACTCAGCAACTGAAATCCTTATCAGCCATCGTGGAACCCACGCTAGCGCCAAATAATTCACAAAGGCATTAAACAACGATGAGCGACTTTCTTTCATATGGACTTGATCAACACGAACGCCTGCTGACCGCCTTAGGTCAACATGTTGTTCTTACTCTTGTCGCACTGCTGCTGTCGATTCTTTTTGCGGCACTCATTACCGCCGTATTGCACAAGATTCCCAAAGTGGGGGAGTACGTCCAGGGCTCTTTATCAGCCCTTTATTCCGT
>WQVS01000079.1 GCA_009785705.1 Coriobacteriia bacterium | reverse complement strand
TTAGAAGCTTATGTGCAGGCTCTGAGTGTGGATACAATCATTTTTCTTGAAGCGGAGTTAGCGCAAAGATTGCAAGACTTTCCGCGCAATCCTTCTCAGAGCTTGTTGAGCAATTTGCCAGAAGAACATCCCTATTTGCGAAGAGTGGTGGTGACAGACTTTTTTGCTGCTTTGGAGGACGGCGATGACCAGCAAGCGAAGAAGCAGCAGGCATGGACAGAGTTGCAGGCAGCCAAGCGCCAATCGGCGCTGTAGGTGATTGGCTCTGGTAGGCGAAGTTATCTGAAGTATCTTAAGTAGAGCGGAGACCAAAGCGTGACAGTAGACTACAATCAGCTAGCAGAAGAGCTACATCGCGACAATCAGGGCAAGCTGGGAACAAGCCTGCGCCATAAGGGTGAGGTAACGCGCCATGAGCTTTCCGCCTACTACACACCAGGAGTGGGACACATATCCTCACTTATTGCAGATGACCCTAGCCGTCTGCGTGAATTTACCTGGACGCGCAATCTTGTAGCCGTGATTAGTGATGGCTCTGCCGTATTGGGTCTGGGTGACATTGGCCCTGCGGCCTCCCTTCCTGTTATGGAGGGCAAGGCTCTGCTGTTTAAGTATTTTGCTGACCTGGATTCGGTTCCTATAGTGCTGGACTGTGAATCGACAGAGGAAATCATTGAGACTATTCAGCGCATTGCGCCTAGCTTTGGTGCGATTAACTTAGAGGATTTTGCTGCCCCTCAATGCTTCGAGATAGAAGATAGGCTGCGTGAAACCCTGCCCATTCCTGTATTTCATGACGACCAGCATGGCACGGCTGTTGTGGTGCTTGCTGCCCTAATAAATGCCTGCAAGGTGACAGGCAAGGATATTAATGCCCTGAATATTGTCATTGCGGGCATAGGCGCTGCAGGAACGGCCATTGCACGACTCGTTAAAGAATATGCCCCTGGGGTGCGTATAGTGGGCACAGGGCGCGGGGGTGCGCTGACTTTGGCAGACAAGTCTTTGAATGCCGCAAAACGTAGCTTGCTGGAAGAGGGTATTTTGGAAGATGCGCCTTGCAGAGAGTTTCCATTGGGAACATCGATGGATGATGGGTCTGCTGCTACCGCGGATGTTACTGGGGATGCTGGTAGGGACGCTTTTACTCCTCCCAGTTTGGAAGATGTAATGTGTGATGCAGATGTGTTTATTGGCGTATCTGCTCCTGGATTGGTGACTGTGGATATGGTGCGTAGCATGGCGCCAGATTCCATAGTTATGGCACTGTCAAACCCTATTCCAGAAATCTATCCTGATGAGGCGGCCATGGCAGGTGCGGCGGTTATCTGTACGGGACGCAGCGACTTCCCTAATCAGGTAAACAATGCACTGGCGTTTCCAGGCATCTTCAGGGGGGCCTTGGATAATGGGGTTGCTCAGATAACAGAAGAACACAAAATGAAGGCTGCAAAGGCTTTGGCAGACTTTGTGGAGAGTCCCACAGCAGAAAAGGTAATCCCTTCAATTTTTGACGAAGGGCTAGCCCAGGCAATAGCAAAGGTCATCACATGATTTTCGATTCTGGCAGTTCGTCAGAGCAGCTCATCAGCACGCGTCAAATAGCAGAGCTTGTCCAGTCTCAACTGAACAGTATTGCGTCAGAGTTGCGCCCTGATGTGCTGGCGGCCTTGAGGAGCGCACAGCAGCAGGAGAGTTGTCCACAGGCAGCAAAGACCCTAGAGATGCTAGTAGAAAACGCTAGACTTGCTGCTGATACGGGTGTACCCCTTTGTCAGGACACAGGCACGGTCTGGGTGCTGCTTGAGATAGGCGTACAGCTGCAGGTCGATTTACGTGGTTTGCAAGGTGCCCTCGATGCAGTGGTTGCAGACAGTTTCGCGCAACACTGCTTACGTGCTTCGACTGTTCGTGATGCCCTGAGCAATCGCGGCAATCCTGGTACTAATACACCAGCTTTTGTAGATATTGTCTCGCTGGCTGAAGCGGGCGATGAGTCTGACTATAGTTTGAGCGTTCATACGATGTTGAAAGGTGCAGGCTCTGATAATGCCAGTGCACTTACGATGTTGTCTCCCGGCAGCGGGGAAGAAGAGATTGTCCAGCTGGTACTAGACCTTGTGCGTGAAAAGGCCAGCAATGCTTGTCCGCCACTTATCATTGGTATCGGCATTGGGGGAACCTTCGACAAAGTTGCAGGTCTCTCAAAGCGTGCATTACTGCGTCCTCTGAACCAGACAGTAGACCAGGCAGCAAGTTCTGATATGACAGCAGGGCTTGAACAGCGTATTTTGCAACAAGTAAACACAACAAACATAGGTCCTGCAGGGCTAGGTGGTAAGACCACGGCATTAGCCGTACATATAGAGACGGCACCCAGCCACATAGCCTCACTACCTGCAGCAATCAACCTGTGCTGCCATTCTTTGCGCAGCCGCAGCAGCGTTATTACTGTGTGCTAATTGGTCACTAAGCTGCTCTCTGGCTGCTCTCGGATTTTGAGGCGAACAGATTTCCTGGAAGAAATTTCCTGTGTGTTAGTGGATAGGATGTGTGGAAAAAATAGTCACCCTTTACCCGTCTTCTACACTTGTTTTTCTTGATTCGCCTACTTGTGTCTGCAATAATAGCTTAGTAATTCTGTATGTTTGGCAGGTTGTTTGTCGTGTGTGGCGAGTAGTTGTTATGAAGACAGAATTTCTTTATGACCTCACAAAACCAATAACATGAAAGGGAGCGAGAAACCTATTCCATGGAAAAGGAACAATTAACAACAGAAGAAAAGCAAATTCGGTGGTATGAGCCACCTGTTCAAGAAATCATAAGCAAACTGAAGACCAACCCAGAAACAGGCCTTTCAGAGAGTCGTGTTGCAGAACTGCGCGAGCAGTATGGTCGCAACGTGCTAGAGGAAGAGAAAAAGGAAGGCTTCGTCATGGGGGTGATTCGCCACCTCAGTGATGTTTCTATTATTATCCTGCTTTTTGCAGCAGCGATTTCTTATTACATTGCCTATACACAGGGCACTGACTACATTAAGGCTTCAGTAATTCTAGGTATTGTAATCCTGAATCTTTTCCTTGCTATGACGCAAGAGGGTAGAGCAGAGCGTGCCCTAGCTGCATTGGAAGAGCTCACTGCACCTAACTGTACCGTCATACGAGACGGACAGCGTTTAGTTATTGACACAGCTGACCTGGTACCAGGCGACATCATCGCATTAGAGACAGGAAGTGTTGTTCCGGCGGATGCTCGTCTTATAGAATCAGCGTCACTCTTTTCTGACGAAGCAGCCCTGACAGGGGAGAGCGTCCCTGCAGAAAAGAACGCAGGCGAGGTTATATCGGGGACTGTTCTAGCGGGAGACCAGCTGAACATGGTCTTTTCGAGCTGCGTAATCACTGCTGGAAATGGTCTGGCTGTAGTCGTGTCTACAGGCATGAACACAGAGATTGGACGCATAGCAGAATCACTCAAGGGTGGAAAGCGTGCGAAGACTCCTCTACAAAAGCGCCTTGATGGCCTCGGTAGAATCATTTCCTATGTTGCCATTACTTCTGCGGTATTCCTCTTTGCTCTAGGTGTTTGGCGTGGGGAGCCCATTGAAGAAATGCTCCTGGTTGCTGTTGCACTTGCTGTAGCTGCAGTACCAGAAATGCTGGCACTGACCGTAACCCTGACACTAACTACTGCTGTTCAGCGCATGGCTAAGAAGAACGCACTTATTCGTAAGCTGCCTGCGGTAGAAACTTTGGGTAATGCCTCGGTAATCTGTAGTGATAAGACAGGTACACTAACGCTTAATCAGATGACGATTACACAGCTTTGGGGCTGTGATGATGGTGTTTTTGCTGCAGATGATGACTGGGAAGAAAAGTCAAAGAGGTCATTGCTGCGCTCTTTTGCCCGTGCAAGTAATGCCACTATTGAAGTTGATGCACAGGGCGAGAAAACCTTTATGGGGGATGCCACTGAAGTCGGCATCATGAAGTTGCTGGATAAGAAAGAGCTGGCCGATAGCTTCTGTGAAAGCTATGAACGCGTTGAAGAAATTCCTTTCTCATCAGAGCGCAAGAAAATGTCAGTCATTATGCGTGACAAGCGTGACGATAGCTATATTATCGTGACGAAGGGTGCACTGGATTGGCTGCCCCTCTGTGCTGACAGCAATGAAAAGTTAGCAGAGGCCCGTAAAGTTCATGACCAGTTTGCTGCAAAGGCCTTGCGTGTACTGGCTATTGCAGGAAGACGCCTAGATACCCTGCCGGCTGAAGAAGATTTAGAACAGGCAGAGGCTGACCTAGACCTTTACGGTCTTATCGGCCTGATTGACCCTCCACGCCCTGAAGTACTTGATGCTGTTCAGGTTGCGAAGCGTGCAGGAATTCGTACCGTTATGATTACAGGCGACCATGCTATGACGGCAAAGGCAATCGCTGAAGAAATCGATATCATAGACGAAGGTCAGTGCGTTGTGACCGGCGCAGAGCTTGCCGATATGAGCGACGACTATCTGACAGAGCATGTGAAAGAGTATTCGGTTTATGCGCGCGTGTCCCCAGAGGACAAGCTCCGCATTGTGAAAGCCTGGCAGAAAAACGAGGCTGTTGTGGCAATGACGGGTGATGGGGTTAACGATGCCCCAGCGCTCAATGTTGCTGACGTAGGTGTTGCCATGGGTATCACGGGTACTGAAGTGGCAAAGGGTGCCTCAGACATGATTTTGACCGATGATAACTTTGCAACCATTGTTGATGCGGTGCGTGAAGGTCGTAATGTATTTAGAATCGTGAAGAAGGTTATTCTTTTCCTCTTTGCTTGTAACTTGTCAGAGGTTGCCATCATGCTGATTGGTCAGGTTGCTGGTTGGGGTCTTGTTCTGACACCGATTATGCTGCTGCTGATTAATGTTGTTGGCGATGGTATTCCCGGCCTGCGCCTAGCTAATGAGCCTGCAAATCCTAACTTGATGCACCGTAAACCGGTTGCTAAGGATGAGAGCTTCTTTGGGGGCGGGATTTCGAAGTTCCTAGCGCGCCAGGTTGTTTTCTTTACTATCTCAGGTTTGTTGGGCTATTGGTACGGTGCCTTCCTGATTCCTGGATATGGCGACTTTTGGAATCACTTAGGAACAGTTGGAGTGTCAGATCCTTTGGGTCAGACTCTGGCCTTCCTAGCTATTGGTTGGTCGTCTATCCTGCACATCTTTAATGCGCGTAGTTCAAAGTCCATCTTTAAGAAATCTGTACGTGACAACTGGCCGCTATTCTGGTTGGCAATGGGTATGGTTGTGCTCTTTGGTGTGTTTATCGCATCTCCCTTCTTCCAGCGAATTTTCCAGCTGTCTCCTCTTACCTGGGACCAGTGGTTCTGGGGTACGATGATTGCACTTATGCCAACGGCAATGCGTGAACTTATGGTTCAGTTCGACAGGATTGTTGCTGCACGCCGTAAGGCAAAAGGGGTAAATGCAGAAGAAGGTCTAGACCTAGGCTAATTCTGTTTGACCGTATGTCCTGCAATAAAGCCCCGTATCGATTGGCTTAGCCTTGCCAAACGCCATGGGGCTTTCTTATGTCTTATTCACTTGTGAGTAGCGGGATATATTAGTATGTTCC
Organism: Coriobacteriia bacterium; assembly: GCA_009785705.1. Taxonomy (GTDB): domain Bacteria; phylum Actinomycetota; class Coriobacteriia; order WRKU01; family WQUG01; genus WRBW01. The sequence goes on along the minus strand of WQVS01000079.1, from coordinate 1,087 downwards.
TGTTTGGAGAAATCCACTATTTTCATGGCATAATTGAAATGTGGTACGGATTCGATTTTTGGAGGAATTCCTATGAGTGCCGATGCTAAAGAAAAGGCAATGCAAGAACATAATGAAGCGCAAAAAAAGAAGAAGCGCAAAAAGCTTATAACGGCGATTTTGTCCTTTGTGAGCATTGTTGCACTTATCTTGCTTGCCTTCTGGGCTTTCAGTGGCTGGGTTGGCGATTTCTTAGGGGTCGATGAGGCTAACCGTCCCTCTTTGGCGGAGTTTGCACATGAGTCTAGCGATGACCTTGCTGCCTCCGATGCTGTGTATCGTGCAATATTTGAAGATTATTCCCAGCGCATGGAAGCTGAACAACCCACCCTTTCAAGAGAAGCCTTCTCCCTGCTTGCAGAAGAGGGCGTAGAGCAGATGTCCCTACACTTTCTGACCACTTCTCAAAGTGGGGAAGAAGAGGAAGTGTATCAGCAGTGGGCAACAAAGGTTCTTGATTTATACATGGAGCTGACACATCAATATGAGTTGCTTCCCTAGTGACTGAAGTTCAGTCCTATAACCTGCCCCTGGCAGCAGACTGTCTTGTTAATTTGCGAGCAGGGCAGCAGGTTTTGCTTAGTGGCAGCTGTTATACCTTGCGCGATGCCTCTATCAAGCGTCTTGCAGACGGCTTAGATAGTGAGGCCTTGCAGCTGCGTGAGAAACTTAAAGACCAGCTAGTCTTCTTTGCTGGTCCGACTCCTGCACATCCTAATACGCCAGAGCTGCCCTTTGGGTCTATTGGGCCTACGACGGCGCAGCGTATGGATTTGGCTCAAGTGAAGCTTATGGATGAGCTATCAGGGGGCTTGCGACTTAGTCTAGGCAAGGGCAAGCGAAGTGAAGCATACAAGCAGGCTGCACTGGATTATGGAGCAGTTTATTTCACTGCCATAGGGGGTGCGGCTGCCGTTTTGGCGCAGCATGTTGTTGCTAGTGAGGTCATTGCTTGGCCAGAACTGGGCACAGAGGCAGTGCAGCGCCTAGAACTTAAAGATTTTCCTGCAGTAGTTGCTATTGATTCTAGTGGCGCTGATGTTTTTGC
>WQVS01000078.1 GCA_009785705.1 Coriobacteriia bacterium | reverse complement strand
TGGTAGGCGCACATTCAGATTCTGACCCTTGCGTACGAAGCGTTCATGAGGCTGTACCTGAACGGTGATTATGAGGTCCCCACTTGCAGCACCACGTATGCCCGCTTCCCCCATATTGGTAAGGCGAATCTTCTGTCCATCAGAAATGCCCGCAGGAATCTCAATATCTACTATTTGGCGGTCGATTACACGACCTGAACCCTGACATTCATCGCAGGGATGTTCTACATGTTGACCTGTGCCACTGCAATCGGGACAGGCCTGTTGGGTACGCATAGTACCAAAGATAGTCTGCTGATGACCCACAACCTGGCCCGCGCCATCGCAAGTCTCACAGTTTACTGACCCCGCCTTATCGGCAGATCCCGTTGCATCACAGACATCACAGGGCGCCAAACGGTCAACGGTAATCTGACGCGTCATGCCTCGCGCAACATCTTCTAGCGACACTGTAACGGTCATGCCCATGTCACGACCCTCAGTGCGCACTGCACGACCACCACGCGTACCCGCAACTCCACCAAAGAATGATGAGAAGAGGTCGCCCAGATCGACTGCTCCTCCGCCACCAAAGATGTCGTTGAAGTCTACGTTATAGGCGCCACCAGGACCACCTGCACTACTGCCAGGAGCCGTCCCAAAGCGATCATAGTGCTGACGCTTATTGGGGTCAGACAATACATCGTAGGCTTCATTAAGCTCCTTGAAGCGATCTTCTGCATCAGGGGCATCATTTACATCGGGATGAAATTCACGCGCCTTACGCCTGAAGGCACGTTTAATCGTCTCTCCATCAGCATCACGAGTGACTTCAAGCATTTCATAGTAATCATAACGAACGGTAGACAAGGTTTACTCCAAAATATCATCTAGGGTATGCGCTGCCGTAGATACAGCAGCAATTGCTTCGCGGTAGTTCATTCTAGTCGGTCCAATAACGGCAATAATTCCGCCCTTATAGCGGCTTGTAATCAGGCTGAGTTCGTCCAGCCCCGTAACGCAATTTTCCGCACCAATAGCCACAGTAACACGACTGTCGTGCGAGCAAGCTTCAAGGATTTCATGCAGGGTGCGCTCATTTTCTAACATACCTACAAGGCGCGTGAAACTTTCCTGACCTCCAGGCTTTGTAAACTCTGGCTGAGTCAGTAGGTTTGCCAATCCATTATAGTAAAGTTGCTCTGTCCCAAACCTTGAACCCGTACCTTGCGTTAGCGTTACGTTAAGTAGCGCAAGACTTTTCGTCGCTGTCGCTAGATGCATGACAGTTGAGCGAAAGAGCTCTGCCAGCAGCAAAGACCCCCCACCTGTACTGGACTTACGCAGCGCCAGATGTAGTTCTTGATGTGGGTAAGCAGCCTCTGCGCTACTGCGCAGACCAGTTGAAACAGACAGGGCTGGCCTAGACAAGATCTCATCAACTACTCTGCGATAGCCCGCCTGCGTCGGCACACGACCCGCAGAGGTATGGGGCTGATACAGCAGGGCGATGTTCTCCAATGCTCCTAGCTCCGAGCGAATGGTCGCTGGTGACACGTTTGCCACATAGCGCTGTGCTAATACAGTAGAACCCACAGGGGCAGCACTAGCCACATGATGGTCTACCACGGCACGAAGAACTATACGCCTGCGCTCTGTTAGCATTAGTACCTTACAAGCGAGTGGATGGGCACGCCATCTTTCTCTAGCTGATCACGACCATTGAGGAAGTCAAGCTCAATAAAGAAGCTATAGCCCACCAAGGTCGCACCGAGCTTATTGATAAGATGTGCCTTAGCAGCAGCAGTTCCACCTGTGGCCAATACATCATCTACAATCAAGATACGGTCATCAGCAGTCACATCATCTTTATGAACTTCAATAACTGCCTTGCCGTATTCAAGAGTGTACTCTTCCCCTAGGGTCACATAGGGTAGCTTTCCTGCCTTACGTGCAGGGATGAATCCCGCACCCAATGTGTAAGCCATAGTGGTTCCAAAGAAGAAACCACGTGCTTCTGCACCAAACACCTTTGTAATGCCCGCATCACGGAAGGGTTCGCACATCTCATCAATTGCCTGCTTGAAAGCTGCAGCATCTGCCAGCACAGGAGTTATATCCTTGAAGGAAACACCCGCACTAGGCCAGTCAGGAATCGTGCGGATAATATTTTTGTAGTCTGTTGAATTGTGGTCCATTGCCATTTCTCCTTTTTGCTTTGCAGATTTGCTAGAGCAAATCTCCCAATTTATTTCGCAGTTCTTTTTGCAGTAACTGACGTTTAAGCAATTCTGTCTGGCGCGTAATATCTGCGGCAGCATCTGCCAACATTTCTTTTGAGCGTGGGGTCTTATGACGGTAGGTTGGACGTAGGAATTGCTCGTAGATAAGCGCCTCTTTATCCGCAAAGGTTGCATACATGCGCAAGTGGCGCGGCTCTATCCCCACGGAACGCAAGGCCCAAGCAGCACGAACGCAAGCAGCTTCAGCAGCAGTCAGCCTGGTACCAGGCACAGAACCTGCTGCACCCACAATTCCCGCCTTTGGAGAGGCAGATGCAGGCTCAACAATGCCATAACGCTTGAGTTCTGCAAAAAACTGTTCAGGGATCTTCTCATCACGAACCATTTCACTAATTGACACAACTGCCGTCTGGTCCTGATCTAAGGCATAGCGCTCTTCGTCGCTGACATAATCATGGGCGTTACTGTAGCCATCTGACGCAGCTCCATTGGCGGAGCCGTCCACCACCGCATCGTTGGCAGCATCGCCAACTCCACCAACAGCGTATTCCCCTTCCTTGCCCGCATCTTGCTGCAAGATGTCAGCAAGCTCTGGGGACACCAGTCCCCGCTCAAATTCATCCAACTTTACCTTAATAACGGCAAGGGGCAAAAATTTCTCACGCTGTAGACGCAAGATAAGTTCTATGCGTTCTATTTCTTCGCGGGAATACTTACGGTACCCGCCTTGGGTACGTTCAGGCGTGATGAGGCCTTCATCTTCCAAGAAGCGCAATTTGGACACAGACAGGTCATCGAATTTAACCTGCAGCTTCTGAACTACCTCTCCTATGGTTAAGTAGTCACGAAAGGTCATCGACGGTACTTAGGTTCCCCAACAAAACATCAACTGAAAAGTGCCTATCTGAATAATGTCACCGCTTCTTAAGAGAGACTCTTCTACAATATCACCATTAAGGTAGGTGCCATTTAGTGAGCCCAAATCGCGCAGCGATACATCTGCACCATCTCTAACAATGGCGACATGTTCACGCGACACCGTTACATCACCTAAGAATAACTGCGCCTTTGGGTCACGTCCCACAACAATGTAGTCACCTTCCAAATAGAAGCGCTCGCCTACCTGCGGACCCTTCACGATCTGCAAGAAAATCTCATCATCAGGAGAGTGCTCCACCCGCTTGACGCTTTCTGGGCGACCAACAGGCACGAAAGAGGTCGTTGACTGATCAGCAGTATCCAAACAGTCAAGACAAAGAGGGCTATCGCCCCTTATTTCGCTTCCACAGCTGTTGCAAATGGGCATGGTTTTATTGTTCCTCTTCAAGACGAATGCGCACGCGATCAATTTCTTGCTCAAAGGCTTCTAGCAGCTCTTCATCTTGCTTGATAGCATAACGACGCTCTTCAACAATGCGATTACGCACAAAAGGGTCTTCCATGACGTCAAAAAGATCACGTTCTGATTCTGTCATCTCACGCACAATATACTCGATTGCGCGCGTTTCTGGAACACTCAAGAAAAGGTTTGACTTTTTGTCCTTGTTTCTCTTCCCAAATCTAAACATTAATCTTTCCTCCATCTTAGTTCTGGCTTCCGCACAGCTGCTGCCTCATCTAAACGCCTGACCGGAGTCGTATACGGCGCGCCCTGCAGCAGTTCTGGGCTTTCCTCAATCTCTTTTGCAATGGCAATCATTGCCTCTGCAAAAGCATAAGATCTTTCAAAGGTTCGGTTTCCGTTGGCTCAATCATCATTGCTTCCTCTACTAGTAGCGGGAAGTAGATGGTTGGCGGATGGAATCCATAGTCTAGCAAGCGCTTCGCTACGTCAAGAGTACGTACTCCACCCTCATCTCTGAAGGGTGCCCCTGTCAGTACAAACTCATGCATACAGACGTCGTCAAAGGCGACTTTGTAGTGCTCTTGCAAAACTACCCTTAAATAGTTTGCCGAAAGTACCGCCTGATGCGCAACACTTTTTAGTCCTTCTCCACCTAAAGAACGGATATAGGTCCAAGCACGCACCATTACGGCAACATTTCCATAGAAACTGCGCACGCGACCAATCGAATCCTCTGGCATTGCTAAAGAATAGAGAGCCGTGTCCGTATCTTCATGGATAAACTTCGCAACAATCGGTCCTGGCAGGAAAGGCGCCAGTTCTGCCTTAACACAAATAGGTCCTGCCCCTGGCCCTCCTCCCCCATGTGGGGTCGAGAAGGTCTTGTGCAAGTTAATATGCAGCGCATCAAAGCCCATGTCACCAGGGCGTGCTACGCCTAGTATGGCATTAAGATTCGCACCGTCACAGTAGGTAAAGGCACCCACGGCATGACAGGCCTCATTGATTTCAATAATCTGCGGCTCAAAAAGCCCCAGCGTATTAGGGTTAGTCAGCATAAAAGCAGCAACATCTTCATCCAGCAACTGGCGGAGGGCGTCCAAATCCACCAGTCCTTCTGAACTGGAAGGCACAGTAACGGTCTCATAGCCTGCCATGGCAACAGACGCAGGATTGGTGCCGTGTGCCGTGTCGGGGATAATGACCTTCGTGCGCGCGGTCTTGCCCTCAGTGCGTGCTAGATGTGCGGCGCGAAATGCCATAAGTGCTGCGTATTCGCCGTGTGCACCAGCAGAGGGCTGCAGTGAAGTCGCATCAAAGCCTGCGATTTCTGCCAAGTCTTCTTGCAGTTCGTACATTAGCTGCAAAATACCCTGCGTGCTATATTCTGGCTGATAGGGATGCAAGTTCGCAAAGCCTGGAAGCCTTGCAGCATCCTCATTCAGACGCGGATTGTACTTCATGGTGCAAGAGCCCAGAGGATACATGCCGCCATCTACACCAAAGTTCATGGACGCCAAATGAGTATAGTGGCGCATGATGTCAGTTTCTGTAACCTGCGGGAGTGTAGGTCCCTCTCCCTCATTTGCCAGATAGTCTGACAGTGTGGGGATATCACTTAGGTCAAGTGCGGGAAGTTCGCTCGCAGGGGCTTCAAGACAGTTACGGCCTGCTACCGAGAGGTCGTAGATAGTTTCTCTTGGTCCATTATAAGTACAACTGCAACCAGTCCTAGTGTAGGTTTTTTGAGCTGAATTATCTGTGTTGGGTACTTTAGCCAAGGCTCTTCACCGCCTGTACAAATTCATCGATTTCTGCAAGCGTGCGCTTCTCTGTAGTGGCAAAGAGGATGAGCGGGTCTTTGCCAACTTCTAAGATGTCGATTTTCTCCGCGTCTGCTGGTTTTTCTGGGTCAAGCTCTGCAATAGCTGCGTCCATTTCTTCAAGGTCGAAATAGGGTGATTCAAGGATTACTCCAGCTAGATAGCCCTGTTCAAAGAGCTCATCGTGCCATTGCGCTGCATCTTTTTCGCCAGAGTAGAGCAGCGGAAATTCGTAGCCAAAGGCCTGCTCATAGCCAGTTATAGGGGAATCATCTACAGGACTGTAGAAGAGACCAGTGGCCAGCAGCTGTTCACGCAAATAATGAGCCTTTGTCACACAGTCAAGGGCAATGTCTTTAAGTCCCTTGCTGCCCACTGCCGCAAGATACATGCCTGCAATTAGTGCGTTTAGGGCATGGTTGCTGCAGATGTTAGAGGTCGCCTTTTCGCGACGGATGTGCTGTTCACGTGTTGACATGGTCAAAACATAACCCTGATTACCGTCAAGGTCTGTGGTGCGCCCTACAAGACGACCAGGTAGCTGACGTACACATTTCTGCGTACAGGCAAAATAGCCAAGTCCTGGCCCGCCGAAACTCATAGCACTGCCTAGGGGCTGTCCTTCGCCTACTACTATGTCTGCTCCTAAATCTGCAGGACGCTTTAGTAGTCCTAGCATAATAGGATTAGTATCAAGCACAACGTAGGCTCCGGCCTCTTTGGCTGCCGAGATAAGCGGAGTGACGTCTTCAACGATGCCAAAGAAGTTAGGATAAGGCAGTAACACTGCCGCGACTTCCTCTGCGTATTCCTCTAGTAGCTCTGCAAATGCCTTTGCATCGGTTGAAAGGTTGTCGTCGAGGGGCACAAATATAGGCTCAATAAGCTCAGAGCTTGCATAGGTCATCATAGTTTCTAGCTTTTCTGGGTGCAGTGCCTCTGACACCAGCATTACTTTGCGCTTACCACGAGTCAAGCGCAGTGCCATAAAGGCAGCTTCGACTAGAGCTGTCGCACCATCATACATGCTGGCGTTAGCAACATCCATGCCCGTGAGCTCGCAGATGCCCGTCTGGTATTCATAGATTGCCTGCAGTGTGCCCTGGCTAACTTCTGGTTGATAAGGAGTATATGCCGTAAAGAATTCTGGTCTACGCAGCAAGTGATCAATGAAGGCCGGCGAGTAGTGGTCGTAACAGCCTGCACCTGCAAAAGAGACATATTCATGAGCCGCGATATTAGTGTCAGCAAGTTCTGCCATCTGACGACTTAGGTCAATCTCTGACATACCCCCTGTGACATCGGGAGCCTTGTCCAGCTTTACACTGTCAGGTATGACCTCATACAGCTCATCGGTGCTTGCAACGCCAAC